>NZ_JBHVIV010000056.1:0-61644 GCF_042799475.1 Kitasatospora sp. NPDC057692
GGGGTGGGACCGGATCTCTCCGGTCCCACCCCTTCGCCGTCGGCGGCGCGGGCGGCGTGCCGCGCCCCGCGGGATCAGCCGCGCTGGATGCCCGAGGTGTCGGCCAGCAGGCCCTGGGTGCCGTCCTGCAGCTGGGCGACCAGCGCGGCGCCGCGCTGCTCGACGGCCAGGTACCAGGTGCCCGGAACGAGTTCGCCGACCGGCGCACCGACCGGGTTGTCCTTCGGGGCCAGCTGGCGCGGGGCCGGGACGGCGAACCAGAACGGCGCGAAGTCGGCGGCCTGCGCGGCCGCCTTCGGCTGCGCGGTCTGCTGGGCGGCGGCCTGGCGGGCGGCCTCGGCCTCGGCGGCCTGCGCGGCCGCGCTCTGCTGGGCGGCGACGTCCTGCGGCTGGCCCGGGGCGGGCTGGCCGCCCTGCGGGGCCGGGTAGCCGTAGCCCGAGGGCTGGCCGCCGAACGCGGGGGACGGCGCCTGGTTCGGGTCCTGGCCCGGGCCCGGGTAGCCGTAGTGGCCCTGCTGGCCGGGCTGACCGGCCTGGCCCGGGACGGGGTAGCCGCCGGCCGGGAAGGCGGCCGGGGCGGCCGGGCGGTCGGTGACCAGCGGCGTCTTGAGCACCGGGAGCAGCTGACCGCCGGCGGCGGCGCCGGCCAGCACGATCAGCGCGATGACGGCGAGCCAGGCGCCGATGCCGTGGTCGATGCCCTCCAGGCCGCCGCCGAGCGACCACAGCGCGGCCCAGAGCGCGGCCACCGAGAAGGCGATGCCCCACTGGTCCAGGCGCAGGCCGAGGATCTGGCGGTTCGCGGCCGCCTGGCCCTGGAAGCGCTGGACCAGGATCAGGGCCGCGGCGAGGATGCCGAGCAGGAAGACCGAGGGCAGGACGGGGAACAGGACGCTGTCCCAGGCGTTCGTCGAGGTGTCGCCGCAGTACTTGCCCTTGCAGTCGACGGTCCAGTACGGCAGGAAGGAGGCGATGAAGAGCAGGACGGCCGCACCTGCGACGGCGGCGTCTCCCTTGGTGAGAGCGCGCAGATTCACTAACGTTCCCCTCGTTGGTGTGTCGTGGTCGGCGGTTTTCGATGTCGGCGCTCGGCCGGTGTGCTGTCGGCGCCCGCCCGGTCGGCTGACCGGCCGGAAAACCCCGAACGGACCAGAAGCCTAGGGCCAACGCCCGCGCCGGTGCACGGCAGGGCACGGCAATGGGGCGAAGTCGTTGCAAACCGCGCGGTTCCGACCTCGGCCGCCGGGCTCCGGCGGTGCTCCTACCGGGTGGTCAGGAACGCCGTCAGCGCGTCGGCGATCCCCTGGGCGGCCTGTTGGCGCCACTGAGGATCCGTCATCCGGCGGGCGTCCGTCGGGTTGCGCATGTTACCGCACTCGATGAACACCTTGGGGACGGTCGATAGGTTCAGTCCGCCCAGGTCGGAGCGGGTGTCCAGGCCCTGGCTCGCGGTGTAGTCCGCGTACGGCTCGCCGGTCGCCGCCCGGAAGTTCTCGCGCAGCAGCAGGCCGAGCCGGCGCGAGGGGTCGACGATCGCCGAGGTGTCCGCCTTCCCGGCGACCACCTTGGCGGGCATGATCACGTGGAAGCCGCTGCCGCTCGCCGGGCCGCCGTCGCCGTGCACCGAGACCGCCGCGTCGGCGTGGGCGGTGTTGCCGGCCCGGGCGCGCTCGTCGATGCACGGTCCCCACGGGCGGTCGCCGTCGTGGACCAGCACCACGGTGGCGCCCCGGGCGGTGAGGATCGCGCGGGCCCGGCGGACCACGTCCAGGGAGTACTCGGCCTCGGTGTAGCCGGCGTTGGTGGCGGTGCCGGTGGCGTCGCACTCCTTGCGGGCGGTGCCGATGTCGACCTTGCGGTTGATCTCGGCGGTGTGGGCGGAGTTCCCGGTGTTGTGGCCCGGGTCGAGCACGACGGTGCGGCCGGTGAGGGCGGCGGCCGCGGGGGCGCCGGGGGCCGGGACGGGGAGCGCGGGGTCGGCGGGGGCGCCGGGGGCCGTCGTCCCGGGGGTGGCGGCGTCCGGGGTGCCGGTGCCCGGCGCGGCGGTGCCGGTGGCGGGGCCGGTGTTCGGGGTGACGGCGTTCGGGGCGGCGGTGTTCCGGCCCGCGGTGTTCGGTGCGGTGGGCGGTGGTGCGGCGTCGGGGGTGCCCTGGTCGGGGCTGCCGACGGCCTGCCAGCCGAGCCAGCCGGCCAGGCCGAGCGGGGCCAGCACTCCGACCACGGTCACGGTGCGCCGCAGCGCGGAGCGGCGGCGTGGGCGGGTGGACCGGGCGGCGGTGCCGGGCGGTGTCGTCCCGGGGGCGGCGGTGTCCCCGGGGAGCGCGGCGTCGATCGGGTCCATCGGTTCGACCGGCTCGGCCGGGTGGTGGGTGGTGCGAGTCACGGGTGGTTCAGATCCGGTCCTGGGTGCGGGCGGTGAGTCCGAACTGGTCGGCGATCGCCTTCCACTTCGCGACGAAGTCCTTCTTCGCCTGGGTGGCCTGCGGGTTGAGCTCGTCGGCGCGCTTCTTGTCGGCGGTGTTCGGGGCGGAGCCCGAGCAGCCCTGGGTGGCGACCGTCCGGGCCCAGCTCGCGTACGCCCGGTCGATGTCGGCGGACAGCTGCCAGGCGGACTTCAGTGACTGTACGGCGTCCGCGCCGCCCGGCAGGTCGGTGACACTCAGGGTGGCCAGCTTGGCGAGGAGCTGGTCGCGCTGCTTGGCGCCGTTGTCGAAGGTCTGCGCGGAGGCCTCGATCTCGGGCTTGGCCGGGCAGCTGTTCACCTTGGCGACCGCGTTGCCGATCGGGGACTTGGCGCTCTCGCCCTGGTTGAGCAGCTCGTCCAGGGCCTTGGCCTGGGTCTGCGCGTTGGGGCCGCCGGCGGCGCCGGTCGGGCCGGGGGTGGCGCTCGGTGCCGCGGTGTCGGACGCGCCCGGGGTCGGCGCACCGGCGGAACCGCCGGGGGCCGGGGCGGGCGGCGGGTTGCCGGACGCGCTCGCGCTGCCGGTGGCGGCGGTGGACGGGGTCGGGGTGGCGGCCTGGTCGCTGCTGGAGCCCTTGTCCCGGACCGCCCAGAGGATGCCGCCGCCGAGGGCGAGGACGAAGAGGAGGGCGAAGGCGATCAGCAGGGGCGCGCGCCTGCTGCCGGCGCCGCCGTCCTCGTCGTCGGGCTCCGCGTAGCCGGTCGGGTAGTCGTACGGGGGGTGGCCGGCGTGGCCCGGGTGGCCCGGATGACCGGGGTGGCCGGGGTGGGGGTAGGGGGGCGCCTGCTCGTAGCCGGGCCGGCCGTGGTCGCTCTGGCCGTAGTCGGTCTGACCGTAGCCGGGCTGGCCGTAGCCGGGCTGGCCGTACGGGGCCTGGCCGCCGTACCCCTGCGCGGGCGGGGGCGGGAACGCGGCCTGCTGCTGCGGGTGGTGGGGCGCGCCGTAGGGCGGGTCGGCGGCCGGGGCGGCCTGCGGGAACGCCGGGGCGGTCCGGGGCGGCAGCGAGCCGGGGGCGGCGGGCCGCGGCGGGACCGGCTGGGGGATGAGGGTCGTCGGGGCGTCGTCGGCGGGCGGTCCGGCCGGCGACCGCGGGGGGAGCGGCGGCGTGGCCGGGGGGCCGGCGGGAGCGGCCGGCGGTCCGGCGGGTGTCGCGGGAGCGGTGGGGGCGGAGGGCTGCTGGGGACCGCGCACCCAGCCGCCCGCACCGCCCCGGGCGGTCGGGTCCCAGACCGCCGGAGCGGTGTTCTGCTGGTCCGTCATCTGTGCTGGCCCCCACGGTCGGCCCGGGTGCTCCCGCCCGGATGTTCTGCTGGTGTCATGCGGCCGTGCCGCGATCGCGGGCGTCCGCGACCGCGCGCACACCGTACCGTTCGCGCCCCCCGCCCGGCTGCCCCGGCACGACGTTAGAGCATCCGTGGTCGACCGTGGGGAGGGTCGGCTCATTCCGGACACACCCCGGCGGGCCCGGGCTCAGCCGGCGGTGCGGCGGCGCAGGACGCGCAGCGAACCGGTCACCGAGACCTCCTCGAAGCCCTCGGCCAGCGCCCGCAGGTAGACCCGGTAGGGCGCCTGGCCGCCGTCGGCGGGGTCGGGGAAGACGTCGTGGACCACGAGCAGGCCCTCGGGCGCGAGGTGCGGCGCCCAGCCCTCGTAGTCGGCGGTCGCGTGCTCGTCGGTGTGGCCGCCGTCGATGAAGACCAGGGCGAGCCGGCCGCCCCACAGGGCCGCGATCTGCGGCGAGCGGCCGACCAGGGCGACCACGTGCTCCTCCAGCCCGGCCGCGTGCAGGGTGCGGCGGAACCGGGGGAGGGTGTCCATCCGGCCGACCTCGGGGTCGACCAGCGTCGGGTCGTGGTACTCCCAGCCGGGCTGCTGCTCCTCGGAGCCGCGGTGGTGGTCGACGGTCAGCGCCACGGTGCCGGCCTCCCGGGCGGCGGCGGCCAGCAGGATCGCGGAGCGGCCGCAGTAGGTGCCGATCTCCAGCACCGGCAGCCCGGTCCGGCGCGCGGCGGCGACGGCGGCGGCGTACAGCGCGAGGCCCTCGTCGACGGGCATGAACCCGGTCGCGCCCTCGAACGCGGCCAGCACCTCGGGCCGGGGGCGCGTGGTCTCCAGGAGGTCGGACATGGTGCTGCTCCTCGACGGGTGTTCCGGTGTTCCTGCTCGCCGTCGGACCCTACTCGACAGTACGCCCCACCCCGCCCCGTGCCCCCGCCCCCGGGGTGCGCCGTCCTCCCGCCCCGGCCCCCTTCTCCGGTCCCTCGCCCCCGGCCCGCCGCCTCACCCCGCCTCGCGCGCCCACCCCCGGGGGGACGCCGTCCGCCCGCCTCGGCCCCTTCCCCGGTCCCCTCGCGCCCCCCGTCCCCGGCCGACCCCGTTCCGCCCCGCGCCCCCGCCCCCGGGGTGCTCCGTCCTCCCGCCCCGACCGCTTCTCCCGTCCTGACCCCGCATCAGAATATGTAGGCCGGTCTAGATATTTGCCTCGTAATCAGTAGACCGGTCGACATATTCCTTCCGCGCAGCAGCCCGCTGCGAAGCAACCCGGAGTAGGAAGTCGGACCGGCCGACTTCCTACTCCGGGGCGGCACTCGTGTTCAGCCGGCGAGGAGGGTGCGGGCGATGCGGGTGCGGTGCGGGGCGAGTTCTGCGGTGATGGCGGCGGCCTCGGCCGGTGGGCACGTGACGGCTGCCGGGAGCGGCGCGTGCCGGGCGAGGAGCGCCAGTCGCAGGTGGGTCGGCGGGTGCGAGGCGTCCACGGTGTGGCCGTACCGCCGCGAGCGGCGGAGCAGCCGCTCGCGCTCCAGCGGCGGGATCGCGGCCAGGTGCTCGCGCAGCTGCGGCCAGAGGTCGGTGACGTCCGGCCCCGGAGCGGCCTCTCGTTGGCCGGACCGGGACCGCGACTGGGGCCGTGACTGGATCTCGGCGCGCAGTCGCATGGTCACCGTCCCGACCGCCGAACCGAGCAGCAGCGACCCCAGCATCGCGCGCGCCGCCTCGGTGGACGCGACCCGGGCGCCGAGCTCGTCGGCCCGGTACTCGGCCTGCTGCCCGGCGCGGGCCGTGAGCCGGTCGAGCAGCAGGTAGGCCCGGTAGGGCAGCCGGCTGACGAGGTACAGGAACGCGTTGCCCAGGTAGTCCCCGATCAGCGACAGCAGCGCGACCGCGCCGTACCCGCCCCGGGTCCGCTCGGCCGGCCGGGCGAGGTCGTACCAGTGCGCCAGTGCCCGCATCGCCGACCCGAGCCACAGGCCGCGCCGGTTGTCGCCGTTGACGTGGTGCGCGAACTCGTGCCCGAGCAGCGCGATCCGCTGCCGGTCGTCCAGCGCCTCCCAGAGCGGCAGGCCCAGCGTGAGCACCGACCGGCGGCGCAGGCCGACCACCGCCATGCTCGCGTTGAAGTCCTCGGTCACCCGGATCACCCCGACCGGCGGCGCCCCGAGTTCAGCGGCGACCCGGTCGGCCAGCCCGTACAGCGCGGGGGCCTCGGACCGGCCCAGCACGCCCGTGCCGCTCGGCACCCGGCCGAGCCGCGGACGGAGCAGGAAGGCGACGGCGAGGAGGAGGGCGCCCAGGCAGCGCAGCGGCGTGTTGCCGGTGACGAGCAGCCAGCCGGCCGCCCCCGCCACGGCGACGGTGACGGCGTGGACCGGCGCGGCGAGCGCCGAGGCGGCGAGCCAGTCCCGGCGGGTGGTGTCGGCGCGGCCGGCGGCGACCTCCTCGAACAGCCGCTCGGTCCGCTCGGCCGCCGCCCGTTCCCTGGCCAGCTCCTTCGCGGACTTGGCGCAGTCCTCGGCGGCCTCCTCGGCGGGGACGAGGTTCCACTCGCACGCCGGGCACCAGGCGGTGAACCGGGGATCGGGGTCGACCGGGCCGGCGCAGGCCGGGCAGGCGCGGGGGTGGTCGGAGGGGGCGGACGGCGACGCCGTCGGCGGCGCGGGGGAGGGGGGCGGCGGAGCGGCGGGGTTCGGCACGGCGGATGATCATGCCAGGCGTCGTGCCCGGGGGGAACCCTCGGATTTCGGTGCCTTCCCCGACCAGGGGACGCCAGTGGAACGTGTTCTACTCGGGCCTGGCGTGCCGTGCCAGAATCGCCCCGACCAGCGATCCGAGACGGACCCGGGAGCAGCCCCATGCGCGCAGCCATCCTGTACAAGACCGGTCAGGAGACGCTCGACGTCCGCGACGACGTCGAGACCGTGGGCTTCGGCCCCGGCAAGGTGCGGGTCCGGCTGCGCGCCGCCAGCCTGTGCCACTCCGACCTGTCGGCGATGAGCGGCGTCCTGCCCCAGCCCGCGCCGTTCGTCCCCGGGCACGAGGGCGCCGGGGACGTCGTCGAGGTCGGCGAGGGCGTGACGGACCTGGCCGTCGGTGACCGCGTCGTGCTCTGCTGGATGGCGCCCTGCGGCCGGTGCGCGCACTGCGAGCGCGGCCGCTCGCACCTGTGCGTGGCCAGCCTGCGGCGGCTCGGCACGCCCAACTTCCGCTTCGGCGCTGACAGTACCGCCGACGGCGGCGGCGAGGCCTCCGGCTTCTACGGCACCGGCACCTTCGCCGAGGAGGTCGTCGTCGAGCGCGACGCGGTGCTCCCGGTGCCCGCCGACCTCCCGTACGAACTGGCCGCGTTGATCGGCTGCGGCGTGACCACCGGCGTCGGCGCGGCCGTCCACACCGCGCAGGTCGAGCCGGGCGCGTCGGTCGCGGTGATCGGCGCCGGCGGCGTGGGCGTCGCGGCCGTGCAGGGCGCGCGGGTCTGCGGCGCGGGGCGGATCGCGGTGGTCGACCCGGTGGTCTCCCGCCGCGAGCGGGCGCTCGCCTTCGGCGCGACCGAGGCACTCGCCCCCGAGGAGCTCAAGGCGGTCGCGAAGGGCCTGCCGGGCGGCGGCTTCGACTACGTCTTCGAGGCGGTCGGCCGCTCGGCCACCGTCCGGGCCGGCTACGGCGCGGCCCGGCGCGGCGGCGCCGTCGTGGTGATCGGCGCCGGGGCGCAGGACGACCTCGCGAGCTTCGGCATGGGCGAGCTGTTCTTCAACGAGAAGCGCCTGCTGCCCTCGCTGTACGGCGGCGCGCCGCTGGCGCGCACCGTCGGTCTCGTGGTGGAGCTGTGGCGGGCCGGGCGGATCGACCTGGCGGGGATGATCACGCACCGGGTCGCGCTGGCGGACGTCAACGACGCGCTCGCGCAGATGCGCGGCGGCGAGGCGCTGCGGACGGTCGTGACGCCGGGTTGAGCGTCGCGGGACCGAACGCGGTGAGGCCCGCCGGACGCGCCGACGGGCCTCACCGCGCGGTTGATCAGCCCTGGCCGCCGGCGGCGGCGCGGTGACGGCCGTGCGGGTCGGCCTCGGGGCTGTCGTCGGCGGCGGACCGGCCGCGGTGGCGGCCGTGCAACGCGGTGTCCTCGGCCGTGGTCTCGTCGGCGTCGGTCCCGTGGACGGGTCCGGTGGTGTCGGTGAGGGTGTCGGACATCAGAATCGTCTTTTCCTTGCGAGGGTGCAGGTGTTTCGGCGCCCGGCCGGCACATCGCGGGCGCGGTCGGGGCGTGGCCGGTGGTCGCGGCCCGTGCCCCGGCCGCCACCTTAACCGCCGGGGCGGGCGAGATCCTATCGAGATCACGGCGGTCACCCGGGGAACGGCACGGCCCCCGACCACCCCGGACGTGCCGCCTGAGTCGCCGCCCCAGCCGTCGCCCCAGCCGTCGCCCCAGCCATCGCCCCAGCCGTCGTCGGAGCCGTCGCCGGAACGGCCCGCCGGTCGGGGCCGCAACAGCGGCCGGAACAGCGGCCGGAACGGCAAGGTGCCGCCTTCGCCTGTCCGGACAGGCGAAAACGGCACCTTCGCGCGTGCGCTACCGGCCGATCGCCACCACTAGCTGATGGTGAAGATCAGGCAGGTCAGGATGAGACAGGTGTACTGGCAGCCGCCGCCGTGGCCGGTCAGCTCGACGGACTCGGTCTCCGGCAGCTCCTGCAGGGCCGCGAGGTCGGTCTCGAAGTCCACCATGTTCTCCATGATCGGGTTCCTCCCCTTGACGGTCGCGCCCGCCGCGACCTGCGGAACGGGCGCAGGATGGTGCTCCCCGGGGCGGCTCGGTACGCCGCCGCGGGGTGGTCCCGGCCGCGCAGGGCCGGGCGGCCCGGGCCGTGCAGGCCCGGGAGTCCATGGGTTTCGCCGAAGCCGGGAGCTACCCGGGGCGCCCGGTGCGCAGGAACGCCGCGAGCAGCTCGTGCAGCACCGCGCCGCCCTCCTCGGCCAGCACCTCGTGCCCGGACCCCGCCGCCTCCACGTAGCGGAAGTCCGCCCCCTCCGTGCGCCCGATCCGCAGCAACTCGTGCCGCAGCGAACGCGATTGGCTCACCGGGACGACCTCGTCCCGGTCGCCGTGCACGATCAGCAGCGGTGCGTCGATCCGGTGCGCGAGCTGGAGCACGTCGCGCGGCCCCCGGGCGTCCGCGATCGGCTCGCCGCCGCCCAGCCGGGTGGTCAACGCCCGTACGGGGGAGGCGGCTTCGGCCAGGAGACGGGCGCCCGACAGGAACGGTGCGACCACCGCGCAGCGCGTCACGTGCCCGGCCGGCGCGTGCGCCGCCGCCAGCAGGGCGAGGAAGGCGCCGTAGCTGACCCCGAACAGGGCCGGCGGCTCCAGCCCGAGCGCGGCGCGCTGGCCGGCGACGGCCTCCAGCAGGTGCAGCACGTCGTCGAGGTCGGGACCTCCCCAGGCGCCCCGGATGGCCATCGCGTGCGCCAACCCGTAACCCGTGGAGCCGCGTTGGTTCGGCGCGAGCACGGCAAGGCCCTCGGCCGCCATCCGCTGCAGCGCCGGGTCGAACTCCAGTCGCCAGGCGTCGGCCGGGCCTCCGTGCAGCGCCAGCACCAGGTGCGGACTGCTCAGCCACGCCTCCCCGCCGTACACCACGGCTTCCAACGGTCCGGCAGGTCCCGCGAGTTCGAGGCTCTGGGCAGGATGCCAGCGACCTCCGTCGCCCGGCTCGGCGGATCCGTCGATCCGCCAACCGTCGGGCGGTGCGATGGAGTTGAAACGGCCGACGGCGCCGGGCCGCCAGGGCAGGACGGTGTCCCGCCACGGCCCGGGCAGGCCGGAGCCGAGCGGTGCCAGTTGCAGGGGGAGCGGTACCGGGACCGGGCCGGGCGCGGGGGCGGCCGGGCCGTGTGCCAGCAGCGCGTCCACGTCCAGGGTGGCGAGCGCGGCAGGGTGGTCGGGCGCCGAGTACGGCATCCGCAGCCCGCCCGCCGACCAGTGCCCCACCGCGCCGAGCCGTCCCGGCGGGACGGGCAGCGGGTCCAGCCGCCCGGCGGCCGGCCGCCACACGGCGAGCGAGCAGCCCGCGCCGTGGTCGATCTGGACGGCCACCCGGGTCCCGTCGGCGCCCGGCCGCATGGCCACCGGGCGCAGGAACATGCCCGCGACGTGCAGGGCTTCGGGGAACCGCAGCGGTTCGCCGCCGCCCAGCACGCCCCAGCCGATCCGGTCGGTACCGGGCGCGTCGCTGCGCACCAGCGCGAACCGGCTGTCCGGATCGAACAGCACCAGCCGGTCGTTGCTGCGCTCGCCGATCTCCAGCAGCGGAGTGACGGTGCCGCTGCGCAGGTCCAGCACCACGGTGCGGACCAGGCCGTCGCGTACCCGGTCGAGCGCCAGCAGCGCGCCGCCCCGGTCCAGCCAGACGCCGCCGCCGTGCAGGCCCGGGATCTCGGCGACCTGCTGCGGCGCGGAGCCGTCGGCCCGCACCAGCCAGACGGTGGTGGCGGGACGGGTGTCGCTGCCCAGGGCCAGGGCGACCGGCGCCCCGGGGCCGGACGGCGCACCCGCCGGGAGCGGCAGGAGGCGCAGGCCCGGCATCCTCAGGGTGGCCAACGGCCGCTCGGCGGTGACGGGTTGGCCGTCGGGATCGGCGCCGGGGCGGAGCGTTACCAGGTCGTGCCGTTCGCCGTCGTGCCGGCAGACCAGCACCGAACCGTCCGGCAGGGCGACGAGTTGCGAGCGGAAACTCTCGAAGCGGTTGCCCGGCAGGTGCAGCCCGGCCGGGACGGCGGGGCCGTCCGTCGGCAGGTGCCAACTCTCCACGTACCAGCCGCCGTCGGCCGCGGAGGCGAGGCAGGCGGCGTGGCCGCCGTCGGCGGCGAAGGCGAAACTGAGCCGGCGCAGCGCCCGGGTGATGGCGCGGGTGGCCACGTTCACGGCGTCACCGCCCCGGTCGACGGCCCGCCGTGGGGGAGCGGGTCCACCCAGAGCCGCGGACCGCCGTGCCGCAACCGCAGCAGGAAGGCCAGCGCACCCGCGGTTCCCGTGCCGTACGCGGGGGCGGACCCGGTGCCGGTCTCGTCGGGCAGCACCAGCAGGCCGTCGCGGAGGGCCGACCGGGCGGCGATGAGAGATGCCGACTCGGCGGCTTTGGAGAGGAATTCGGGATCCCCGGTGGCCTCGGCGAGGTCGAGCAGGAACTCGCCGTTCCCGGCCAGGCCGTGGCACGCGGTGGTGCCGCTGTGCCAGCGTCCGGCGGTCACCGCCCGGCCGGCGGCCAGGGCCAGCCGGCGCGCGTCGGGGTCGCCGGTCGCGCGCCAGAGCCGGAGGAGGAAGGTTCCGGCGCCGGAGGAGCCGCTGCACCAGTGCGCGAGCCGGACGTGTCCGGGGTCGTCGGCGCTCTGCGGCCACCAGGCGGCCGGGCCGGCGGGGGTCGGGCCCCCCGGGACCGGGTGGCTCGGGGCCGGGTCGAGGCGGGCGGTGACGGCGAGCGTGCGGCCCGCCGCGACGGCTCCGTCGAGCAGCGCGCGGTCGCCGGTGGCCCCGGCGGCGGCCAGCAGGAACGCGCCGACCCCCGCGACACCGTGCGCGAAGCCGAGGTGGGTGATTCCGGCAAGCGCCGAGTCGAAGTCCTGCGGCACCGGCCACACCGTGCCGTACGGAGCCTGCCGCGCGGCGGCCAGCAGGCCGTGGCCGCAGCGTGCGGCCCGGTCGAGGAACGCGGCCGGGTCGAGCGCCGCCTCGGCCGATTTCTCGGCCGCGAAACGGAGTTGGAGGAAGCCGGCACCGGCAGCGCCGTGGCAGACGTCCGGGTTGGGCCACTCGACGGCTATCCGGGCCGCCAACCCGGCCGCGCGGCCGGTCAGGGCGTGGTCGTCCAGCACCCGGGCGGCGTCCAGCAGCGCCCAGGCGGTGCCCGAGCGGCCGAAGTGCAGGCCGGGCAGGACCACCGGCTCGGCGGCGCACCGGCGCTCGATCCAGGTGGCGGCGGTCCGGGCGGTCGTCCGGGCGCTCTCCCGGACGTCCTCCGGCAGGCCGGTGGTCGCGGCCGCCCGGGCGAGCACCGCCAGCACCCCGGCCGCGCCGTGCTGCACATTGCACGGGTCCGACCGCTCGCCGGCCGGCACCACGGGCCAGAGCCGGTCGCGCCGCGACGGCGTGGCGGTGGCGGCGAGGTGCCGCAGCCCGTCGTGCAGCACCCGGTCGAGGACGGCCGCCTCGTGCTCGGCGCCCGGACCGTGTCCGCGCTCGCCGCCGGCGCGGGGCGTAGCGGCGGTCCGGCCCCGCTCCGGGGCCGCGTTTGCGGAGGCGGCGCCGGAGCGCAGGCGGCGCGCGGAGGACGGGCCGCCGTCCGGGGAGAGTTCCGCGGCGTTGGGGCTCGGCATCTGTCGGGCGTCCTCGGCGTGCGTGTCCCAGAACGAGGAGGGGGCGGCAGTGTCGCCATCGCGGTGAGGGACCGGGGCCACGGCGGGACGGTGCCCGCCGTCGGGGCTCGGCATCCACCGGACGGCACCAGGATGAGCGGCGCCCGTGTCCCAGAAGGAAACGGCGACCCCGCCTCTTCCACAGGGTGCCTCGATCGGCCCGTCCTCCCCGGCCCCCGGCGCCTCCGGCCACGGGTCGGGCGCTCCGGCCAGGGACGCCCGTACGCGGGCCGGGCTCCAGCGGTGGCGCGGGTCCTCGGCGCGGAGGCCGAGGACGGCCGGTGCGAGTCGGCGGGCGGTGCCGCCGCAGCGGGCGGCCAGGGTGAGCCAGCGGCCCAGCCGGTCGGCGACCGGGCGGGCCTGCGGAAGGTCCTCGGGCAGCAGCGGGTCGTGGCCGGTGGCAAGCAGGAAGAACAGCCCGCCGAGCGCGTACAGGTCCGCCTCCGGTTCCGCCGTGCGGACGCCGTCGCCGCTGCGGCCCGCCGCCAGCCCCGCGAACGGCCCGCCGACCCGTCGGCCCCGCGCCGCGGCGCCCTTCCCGGCGCTGCCGTCCCCGAAGCCGCCGTCCCCGAAGCCGCCGTCCCCGGTGGGGCCGCTCGGGGCGCCGCCGTCCTCGACGACCAGCGCGAGCCGCCCGGGGCCCTGCTCGGGGGCCCGGTAGCCGGGCGTGCCGGCCGAGCCGGCGCGGCTGCCGGCCTCGGCGGCCAGCTCCAGGTCGACCAGTCGCAGCGAGCCGTCCGGCTGCACGAGGACGTTGCCGGGGGAGAGGTCGCGCAGCACGAGGCCCTGCTCGTGGACCCGCTCGACGAGGTCGAGCAGGGCGTGGGCCATCGGTCCGGCCTCGGCCCAGTCGACGTCGGGGCTGCCGTCGCGGCGCAGCCGGGCCGCGACCCAGCTGCCCAGCGGCTGTCCGGCGATTCGTTCCTGCACGAGGAAGAGCGAGTCGTCCTGCTCGACGAGCTCGACCGGGCGCGGCGCCAGTTCCTGACCTTCCAGGCGGGCGAGCAGGGCGGCCTCGTGCCGCAGCGCGGCGCGCGCGTCCGTGCCGGCGCGGTCCACCTCGATGTGCGCGCGGGCCTGCTTGACCACGACCTCGGCGCCGCCGTCGGTGTCCCGGCCGAGGAAGACGCCGCCCTTGGCGCCGTGCCGGATCGCCCCGGTGACCACGTACCGACCGGCGAGCAGCACCCCGCCGCTGCCGCGCCGCCGGGGTACCGGCCGGCCCACACCCGGTCGGTACCCCGGCGCGGAGCCGTACCCGCTCCGTCCCCTCGGCACGTCCGAAGCGGCCGCCGAGGTCCCAGAAGCCCCCGATGCCCCCAAGGCCCCCGGGACCACCGAGGCCCCCGGCTCGTCGGCGGCCAGCGGGTCCCGCGCCCACGGCGGGCACCGGTACGCCGCGCCGCGCACGTCCTCCACCCGCTCGCCGCCCGGCCCGCGCAGCATCGACCGGTACCCGCCGTCGTTGCCCAGCTCGGCGCGGGCCGCGATCGCCCCGTACCGGTAGTGGACGAGGCTGCCCGGCCGGTACGGGCGGTCGGAGAGCACCACCGGACCGGGCAGCCCGTCGGTGGCCCGGTGCAGCGCGGCGGCCAGCCGCCGGAACTGCGGTTCGCCGGCGGGGTAGACGGTGATGAACTTCCCGGCGGAACCCCGGTCGCTGTTGCGCGAGTTGAGCTGGTGGAGCTGCGTCGGCCCGGCGGCGAACTTGAACGCGCACGGGTCCTCGGCGAGCACCTCGGTGACGGCCGCGAGCACCGCGCCGCCGACCGCCGAGGCGGCGCTGACGTGGAGCTTCCAGCCCTCGTCGGGCAGCTCGCCCGCGGACGGCCTGGCCGTGCACCAGAAGCCCTCGACGGTGACCCGCCAACCGACCTGCCCGTCGGTCCGCGCGCCTCCGTCGCCTCCCCGGCCCCCGTCGCCTCCGCCTCCGCCGCCTCCCCGGCCGCCGGCGGCGGCCAGCGCCGTCCGCGTCATCTCCGGCCACCGGCCGGCCGCATCCGGCCCGTGGCCCGCCGAGTCCGTCCCCCCGGCCGCACGCAGCGATGTGCCCGCCCCCATTCGCCACCACATCCCTTCGTCTGGGGCCGGCGTGCCCCTCCGGTGCCCACTGCTCCGGCACCGGGGCGCGCGGCCACGGCCTGAAATCGGTTCCTCGGATGTGCGCGGGTGCGCTGCCCGGCGGCCGCCGACACCCGTCGGCACCGCCCCCGCCGCGTCCGCCGCGGGCCCGGTCCGTCCTGCTCGCCTGGGCCCGTACGTCCGGCGGAGCGCCTCCCCGACCCCCTGGTCGGGCAACTCCCGTTCGCAGAAGTGAAGTTACTTTCGGTAGCGAGGGATGCTCAATCCGAAGCCGGTCACTTCACTCGTAAGGGTGATCCGGGTGCCGTTTCGAATTCGTGCGAACGGGCCGGTGTGCGCGGCGCACGCCCCGTCGCCCGGCGCGAACCGCCCCCGCGCGCCGGTCGAACGGGGCCGCGCCGACCGCCCGCGCCCGCCGAACCGCGGGTTGACGCGCATCCGTGCGCCCCGACCGCCGCTGCGCACCGCCCCGACCGCGGCTGCGGTCCGCCCCGACCGCCGCTGCGGTCCGCCCCGACCGCAGCGGTGCACCGCCCCCGGGCGAGCGCGGTGAGGGGAGCCGGGAGGACCGCCGCCACCCGCGCGCACGGTAGTCTCGACAGGTGCCGAAACTGTCCGACGTCATCACCGCCCTCGAAGAGCTGTACCCGCCGCAGTGGGCGGAGTCCTGGGACGCCGTCGGCCTGGTCTGCGGAGACCCTCAGGCCGAGGTCCGCCGCGTGCTGTTCGCCGTCGACCCCGTGCAGGCGGTCGTCGACGAGGCCGTCGCGTGGGGGGCCGACCTGGTGGTCACCCACCACCCGCTGTACCTGCGCGGCACCACCACCGTCGCCGCGACCACCTTCAAGGGCCGCGTCGTGCACACCCTGATCCGCAACGGGATCGCCCTGCACGTGGCCCACACCAACGCCGACCACGCCGACCCGGGCGTCTCGGACGCGCTCGCCGAGGCGGTCGGCGTGACCGTCACCGGCCCGCTCGTCCCGGACCCGACCGACCCGCTGGGCCGGCGCGGCACCGGGCGGGTCGGCCTGCTGGAGCCCCCGCTGACCCTCGCCGCGTTCGCCGCGAACGTCGCCAGGGGGCTCCCGGCCACCGCCGCCGGCGTGCGGATCTCCGGTGACCCGAACCGCCTGGTCAGCCGGGTCGCGGTGTGCGGCGGCTCCGGCGACAGCCTGTTCGCCGAGGTGCGCGCGGCGGGCGTGGACGCCTACCTGACCGCCGACCTGCGCCACCACCCGGCCTCCGAGGCCGCCGAGGCGGCGCCGGTCGCCCTGGTCGACGCCGCGCACTGGGCCACCGAGTGGCCCTGGCTGCCGCTGGCCGAGCGGGCGCTGCACGGCGCCGCCGAGACGCACGGCTGGACCGTGGAGACCCGGGTCTCCGGAACGGTCACCGACCCGTGGACCGCGCACGCCCCCATGTCCTTCCCCGCCTGACCCGATTCACAGGAGCTCTCCGCTTGAACGCCGCGCCCGCCGACCAGATCCGCCTGCTCGACCTCCAGGCCATCGACTCCAAGCTCGACCAGCTGGCCCACCGGCGGCGCAGCCTGCCCGAGCACGCCGAGATCGACAAGGTCAACGCCGACCACACCGCCCTCAAGGACCTGGTGGTCGCCGCTCAGGCCCAGCACGGCGACACCACCCGTGAGCTGACCAAGGCCGAGCAGGACGTGGAGCAGGTCCGCGCCCGGGCCGCCCGCAACCAGCAGCGCCTGGACTCCGGCGCGGTCTCCTCGCCGAAGGACCTGGAGAACCTCCAGCACGAGATCGGCTCGCTGGCCAAGCGCCAGGGTGACCTGGAGGAGGTCGTGCTGGAGGTCATGGAGCGGCTGGAGTCCGCCGAGACCCGGGTCTCCGAGCTGACCGCGCGCCTGGAGCACTCCACCGTCGTGCTGACCGAGGCCGAGGGCCGCCGCGACGCCGCGTTCGCCGAGATCGACGCCGAGGCGGAGAAGGTCAAGCGCGACCGCGAGGCCGTCGCCGCCGTCATCCCGGCCGACCTCATGAAGGTCTACAGCAAGCTGCGCGAGACCCAGGGCGGCGTCGGCGCGGCCCGGCTCTACCAGCGCCGCTGCGAGGGCTGCCGCACCGAGTTCTCGATCACCGAGCTCAACTCCATCAAGGCCGAGCCGGCCGACAAGGTCGTCCGCTGCGAGAACTGCTCGCGGATCCTGGTCCGGACCGCCGACTCCGGCGTCTGATCCGGTGGCGGCGCGCAGGTTCGTCGTCGAGGCGGACGGCGGGTCCCGGGGCAACCCGGGACCGGCCGGCTACGGCGCGGTGGTCCGCGACGGCGACACCGGGCAGCTCCTCGCCGAGGCGGCCGAGTTCATCGGGCACGCGACCAACAACGTGGCCGAGTACAAGGGGCTGATCGCCGGGCTGCGCGCGGCCCGGGAGCTCGACCCGGACGCCTCGGTGGACGTGCGGATGGACTCCAAGCTGGTCGTGGAGCAGATGTCCGGCCGCTGGAAGATCAAGCACCCGGACATGCAGCCGCTCGCCGCCGAGGCCCGTGAGGTCTTCCCGCGCGGGCGGGTCCGGTACAGCTGGATCCCGCGCGAGCAGAACAAGGACGCCGACCGGCTCGCCAACGAGGCGATGGACGCGGGCAAGGCCGGCCGCCAGTGGGAGCCCAGGCCCGCCGCCGGGTCCGCGGGTGCCGTCACGTCCGCGGCGGCTGCGGCCGGGGGGCCGGAGCCGCTGGAGACCGTCGCGCCCAAGGCGGGCTGGGCGGCCCCGGCGGACCTCGGCACCCCGACCACCTTCGTCCTGCTCCGGCACGGCGAGACGCACCTCACCCCGGAGAAGCGGTTCTCCGGCAGCGGCGGCACCGACCCGGAGCTCTCCGAGAAGGGCCGCTGGCAGGCCGACCGGGCCGCCGAGGCGCTCGCCGCGCGGGGCTCGATCCAGGCCGTGGTCGCCTCGCCTATGCGGCGCACCCGGCAGACCGCGGAGGCCGTCGCCGCCCGGCTGGGCCTGGAGGTCCGGTACGAGGAGGGCCTGCGGGAGGTCGACTTCGGGGCCTGGGAGGGGCTGACCTTCGCCGAGGCGCGGGAGCGCTACCCGGACGACCTCACCGCCTGGCTCGGCTCCACCAAGGCCCGGCCGACCGGGGGCGGCGAGAGCTTCGCCACCCTCACCCACCGGGTCGGGGTGGCCCGGGACAAGATCCTCGCCCGCCACCCCGGCAAGACCGTGCTGGTGGTCTCGCACGTCAGCCCGATCAAGACGCTGGTCCGGCTGGCGCTCGGCGCCCCGCCGGACTCGCTGTACCGGATGGAGCTGTCCGCCGCCTCGTTCTGCGCCGTCCAGTACTACACGGACGGCAACGCCTCGCTGCGGCTGCTCAACGACACCGGGCACCTGCGCTGAGAAACGCCGGGGGCCGGGGGCCGGTCGGACGATCCGACCGGCCCCCGGCGCGCACCGTGCGCCCGGTGCGCCGTGCGCTCAGTGCACCTCGGTGACCACCACGTCCAGCTGCCACGGCTTGCGCGCGGTGCCCTCCGCGGCGACCTCCACCCGGTGGCCCAGCCCGGTCAGCGCGTCCAACAGCTCGCCGGGGGTCTTCGGCTCGGCGCCCGCCACCAGCAGGTCGCGGACCAGCCGGCCCTTGGTGGCCTTGTTGAAGTGGCTGACGACGGTCCGCCGGCCGTCCCGCTCCTGGAGCACCCGCACGGTGGCCGTCCGGGAGACCACCTCGCCGGCCGGCTTCCACGCCGCCGCGTAGGCGGAGGAGCGCAGGTCCAGCACCAGGCCGTCGGCGGCCTCCGGCAGCACGTCCGCCATCGCGCGCCGCCAGTACGCGCCGAGCGCCCCCGGGCCGGGAAGTTTCACACCCATCGAGCAGCGGTAGGGCGGGATCCGGTCACCGATCCGCACCGCGCCCCAGAGCCCGGAGAAGACCAGCAGGCTCCGCTCGGCCCGGCCGTACGCGGCCTCGTCCAGCGTCGCCAGCCCGAGGTTGTCGAACAGCACGCCCGTGTACACCTGCCCGGTCGGCAGCGCCCCCGCGGTCGGCAGCGACGCGTTGCGCGCGACCTCGCCGCGCAGCCCCGGGCTCAGGCCCAGCACCTCGGCGGCGACGTCCTCGTCCCCGCGGCAGAGCGAGACCAGCGCCTCCAGCACCTCCGCCCGGGCCGCCGTCAGGCCGGCCAGCGACAGGCCGTCGAGCGCCACCGGCGTACCGTCCCCGGACGCGGCCTTCCCCTCCGAGGGCGGCAACAGCACCAGCACGACGGACTCCTCCACACTCCACACCCACGGACCCCGCCACCCTACGCAACCGGCCCCCGCCCCGGAAAACAGCCGGCTCCCACCAACCTGCCGCCCCCCGCCCCCGCCGCACCGCCGCACCGGCCACCGCCCCGCCGCCGACCTGAGCGGGACCCGAGAACCGAGGAGCGTGCCGACGCCCCGGGGGGCGCCGAGGCCTCGGGGCGGGCGCCCGGCGTGCGGGCGGGTGGCGGGCTCGTGAGGGCCGGCCCCGCCACCCGGACGGGCCGCTTCGTCACCGCCCGACGCCCGGCCCAGTGGGAGGATCGACCCGTGCCCGAAGCGACCCCCGCGACCCCCGCGAGTCCGCCGTCCCCCGGCCCCGGTCCCGACCGGCGCCGCCGGCAGCTGATCCTGGCGATCTGCTGCCTGAGCCTGTTCATCGTCGGGCTCGACAACACCGTGGTGAACATCGCCCTCCCGCAGATCCAGCGGGACCTGGACGCCCCCGCCTCCGGCCTGCAGTGGATCATCGACGCCTACACCCTGGTACTGGCCTCGCTGCTGATGCTGTTCGGCTCGCTGGCCGACCGCTTCGGCCGCCGCCGGGTGTTCCAGACCGGCCTGCTGGTGTTCGTGCTCGGCTCGCTGCTCTGCAGCCTGGCGCCCGGCCTGGGGTGGCTGGTGGCGTTCCGGGCGGTGCAGGCGGTCGGCGGCTCGATGCTCAACCCGGTGGCGATGTCGATCATCACCAACACCTTCACCGAGCCGCGCGAGCGCGCCCGGGCGATCGGTGTCTGGGGCGGTGTGGTCGGCATCTCGATGGCGCTCGGACCGCTGCTCGGCGGCTTCCTGGTGCACGCCGCCGGCTGGCCGGCGATCTTCCTGATCAACGTTCCGGTCGGCCTGCTGGCCTGCCTGCTGACCGCCCGCTACGTCCCCGAGTCGCGCGCGCCGCGGGCCCGCCGGCTGGACCCGGTGGGCCAGCTGCTGATGATGGTGCTGCTCGGCTGCGGCACCGGCGCGATCATCGAGGGCCCGGCGAACGGCTGGACCTCCCCGCTGATCCTCGGCCTCGCCGCGGCGGCGCTCGCCGCGCTGGTCGCCTTCCCGCTGTGGGAGCGGCGGGTCGCCGAGCCGCTGGTCGACCCGCGGTTCTTCCGCAGCGCGCCGTTCACCGGCGCCACCGTGACGGCCGTCTGCGCCTTCGCCTCGCTCGGCGGCTTCCTCTTCCTGAACACCCTCTACCTCCAGGACGTCCGCGGCTACAGCCCGGTGGAGGCCGGCCTGTGGACGCTGCCGATGGCCGGGATGATGCTGGTCTGCGCGCCGGTCTCGGGCCGGATCGTCGGCGCCCGGGGCCCGCGGGTGCCGCTGGTGCTGGCCGGCCTCGGCCTGGTCGCCAGCGGCCTGCTGCTCACCCGGCTGGCGGCGGACTCCCCGCCGGGCCTGCTGCTGGCCGCGTACGGGCTGTTCGGCTTCGGCTTCGGCTTCGTGAACGCGCCGATCACCAACGCCGCCGTCTCCGGCATGCCGCGCGCCCAGGCGGGGGTGGCCGCGGCCGTCGCCTCCACCAGCCGACAGGTCGGCCAGTCGCTCGGCGTCGCGGTGATCGGCACCGTCGTCACCTCGGCGGTGGTCGGCACGGTCGCCGCCGGCTTCTCCCAGGCCAGCCACGCGGGCTGGTACATCGTGGCGGGCCTGGGCGCCACGATCGGCCTCCTCGGCCTGGTCACCACCTCCGACTGGGGCACCGCCACCGCCACCCGGGTGGCCGCCCGCCTCGGCGGCGACCCGCCCCTCACCCGCCCCGGGGTTCGGGAGGCCCCGCCCGAGCGGCTACCATGACCACTACGGCGGAAGAGCCGGCCGGGCGGTCGCGACGGGTCCTCAGGGCCCGCCGAGGAACGTCCGGGCTCCACAGAGCAGGGTGGTGGGTAACGCCCACCCGGGGTGACCCGCGGGACAGTGCCACAGAAAACAGACCGCCCGCCGCTTCGGCGACGGGTAAGGGTGAAACGGTGGTGTAAGAGACCACCAGCGACCGGGGTGACTCGGCCGGCTCGGTAAACCCCACCTGGAGCAAGGTCAAGATCGGCGCCTCACGGTGCCGTGCGCGGATGCCTGAGGGCTGCTCGCCCGAGTCCGCGGGTAGACCGCACGAGGCTGTCGGCAACGGCAGCCCTAGATGGATGGCCGCCTCCCCGGCTCGCGCAAGCGGCCCGGGAGACAAAACCCGGCGTACAGGCCGACTCTTCCGTCGCCGATCTGAACGAAGGCCCTCCGACCTGCGAAACAGCGGGTCGGAGGGCCTTCGTCGTGGTGCCGGATCACCCCGGGTGGGTGCCGACGGCGTCGCGGACCTGGTCGCCGAGGCCGCCGCTGACGCGGGCGCAGTGGGCGCCGCAGAAGAACATGCCGGCGACCTCGACGCCGTGGCCGACGATCCGGACGGTGCACTGCTCGCAGCGCGGCGCGAGCTTCTCCATCGCGCACTCGAAGCTGTCGAAGGTGTAGACGTCGCCGGTGATCGTCTTGATCTCGAAGGCGAGCCAGTAGTCGTTGCCGCAGGTGACGCAGATGGCCATGGCGGCGCACTTCCTTCCGGGCGGAGGGGAGGGGAGGGGCGGGAGGGGCCGGGCGCGGGTGCCCGGCCCCTCCAGTCTCCGGGGCGCCCGGCGGGGCGGCCACCCGGCGGGCCCGTCCGGTCAGCCGTCCGGTCAGCCGTCGGCGGCGGCGCGGGCGGAGAGGTCCTCCAGGGCCCGGACGGCCCGGTCGGCGTCGGCGGCGGCGACGAAGAGGTGGTCGTGGTGGAAGCCGGCCATCAGGTTGCAGCTGATCCCGTCCTCGGCCAGCCGGGTGGCGACGGCGGCGGTCAGGCCGACGGCCTCCAGCGCCGAGTGGACCCGCAGGGTGATCCAGGCGGCGACGTACGCGTAGCGCAGGCCCAGCGCGTCGGCCTCCTCCTGGGCGACCACCACCGTCACCCCCTCGGGTTCGGCGACCGTGGCCACCGGCCGCAGTCCGGCGGGCACCTTGGTGGGCAGCGTGCAGTAGACGTACCGCCCCGGGTTGAGCTGGGGGCGCAGGTCGCGCAGCAGTGTCGCGAGGTCTCGTTCTCCGGCCATGCCCCGCACCGTATCGGCCGGGCGCCGGGCAGTGGTGGACGGTGTATCGGTGAGCGTTGACGGTCGACAGTCACCGATATATCGTCGAGATATCGGGACAGTGACTCGACTGTCCCGGACGATCGTCTGGTGAACGGACTAGGGGCCGCCTCGGAGCGGCCCGATCGGGAGGTGGGTGCGATGCGCCCAGGACGATTCCGTGGAGAGGGAGGTCCCGGCGGCTGCCGCCCGGGGCCGGAGTTCGTCGGGATGCCCGGCGAGCGCTACGAGGGCCGGGGGGCGTTCGGCCCCTTCGGGCCGCCGCCGTTCGGCGGCGGGCCGGGTGGGCGGCCGGGCCCGCCGTGGGCCCGGGGCGGCTTCGGCGGTCCGCCGCCGTGGGTCCGTGGGCGGCGCGGTGGGCGGGCCCGGCGCGGGGACGTGCGGGCCTCGCTGCTGGCGCTGCTGAGGGAGCGGCCGATGCACGGCTACGAGATGATCGCCGAGATCGCCGAGCGGTCCGGCGGGGCGTGGCGGCCGAGCCCCGGTTCGGTCTACCCGACCCTCCAGCTGCTGGAGGAGGAGGGCCTGGTCACGGCCGAGGAGACCGGCGGCAAGCGGCTGGTCTCGCTCACCGAGGCGGGCCGCACCGAGGCCGAGGCCGGGCCGGACGAGCCGTGGGCCGAGGCGGGCCAGGAGGTCGACTGGGCCGCGGTCCAGGAGGTCGGCCAGGCGCTCGGCGCCGTGGAGAACGCCGTCCGGCAGGTCATGGCGACGGGCAGCGAGGCGCAGCGGGCCAAGGGCCTCGAGGTGCTCAACGAGACCCGTAAGAAGCTGTACCTGATCCTCGCCGAGGACGCCTGACCGGTGGCGGACGCCTGGCCGGTACCGGCACCGGTACCGGCCACGGCGAGGTCCGGGGTGCTGCTGCTCAGGGGCGGACGGCGAACAGCGCCACGCACGCGAGCAGCAGCACCGTCCAGCCGAACCAGAGCCAGCCGTTGGAGCCGAGCACCGCGCTGTAGGCGCTGACCACCACCAGCAGGCCGGCCGTGACCGCGGCCACCTGCCGGTTGTGGTGCGCCGCGGCCTGGGCCCGGGTCCTGGGGTGCCGTACGGTTCTCGCCATCGCCGTCCTCCCGCGAAGGGAGGCGGCCGTCACCCGGAGGCGCGGGCGGTGGCCGCCTCGTCGTACTCGTAGCGCCAGTACCAGCGGGCGCCCCGCTGCTGCTTGGCCCGGACGTACACCAGTGTGCGCGCCGGGGTGTCCCCGTGCGAAGGGACCGGCACGGTGTACTTCTTGGGCACGCCGTACATCGGCCCCAGCGGGATGGGGAGGATCCGGCCGTCCAGGGGGCCGCCGACGAATTCGGTGTCCGCGCTCTTCACCCCACCAGGGTCTCACCCCGCCGCGGTGTGCCGCGGCGGAGGAGGCGGTGTGGGGGGCGGGTGGCCGGGGTGTGACCGGAGAGGCACCGCCCCCGGTCATCCACAGGGCCCGCGCACCCTTATCCTTCCTGTTACGCCCTCGGGGTCCACCCGGGTCAGCGGGCCCGTACGGGCCGGGCGAGGCGCACCTCCACGTGCCCGCCAGGCCGCCGAGCCGCAGCCGTCGTGCCGCAGTGACTCCGTACCGTGACCCCGGCGTCGGCCGTCCGGCAACCCCGGCTCCGGCCGGCAGGGCGCGGGACTGCAGGGCAGAGCACCACCCGGGAAGCAGCGGGGGGCGCCGTGCGTTGCGTCGGAGTGGTACGTCGAACGCTGTGTCACACCAGGCACGGCAATGCGCGGAAGGGGCCCGATGGAATCCGGCGGCAGGTGGACGGCCTGGTGGCAGAAGCGTGATCGTGAGCGGGGACGGTCGGCGGCCGCGGACAGCCCCGCCGCCAGACTGGACCAGCTGCTCGGCGCGGTCCGCGCCGGGTTCCCGCTCGCCCCCGCCGCGCATCCGGCCGGCTACCGCTGTTCCTGTGACCGGGTGGCCTGTCCGGCTCCCGCCCAGCACCCGGTCTCCTTCGCCTGGCAGACCCAGGCCACCACCGATCCCGAGCAGCTCGCCCGCTGGATCTCCCGCGATCCGCAGGCCAACTTCATCACCGCCACCGGCCGCGTCCACGACGTGCTGGACGTGCCGGCCGAGGCCGGGCGGCTCGCCCTGGAGCGGCTGGCCGCGCTCGGCGTCGAGGGCCCGGTGGCCGCCGTCGGCGAGGACCGCTACCTCTTCTTCACCGCCACCCGGGGCACCCCGGTGGACGAGGACGAGTGGTGGCCGAGCGCCCTGGACTCCACGCCGGACACCATGTCCGAGCACCCGGGGCTGCGCTGGCACTGCCGCGGCTCGTACACCCTGCTGCCGCCGGCCGCGCTGCCGGACGGCTCCGAGGTGCGGTGGCTGCGCGGGCCCGAGCAGCCGCTGCCCGACCCGCTGCGCGTGCTGGACGTGCTGACCGACGCCTGTACCGAGGTGGGCGCCGTCGCCGAGGAGCAGTGGCTCATCGGGTGACGGCGCCCGTCGGCCCGGCCGCGGCTACGGCTACGGCTACGGCTACGGCAGGGTGAGGATCTCCGCGCCGTCCGCCGTGACGACCAGCGTGTGCTCGAACTGGGCGGTGCGCTTGCGGTCCTTGGTGACCACGGTCCAGCCGTCCGGCCAGATCTCGTAGTCGTAGGTGCCCAGGGTCAGCATCGGCTCGATGGTGAACGTCATGCCCGGCTTGATCACCTCGGTCGCCCGCTCGCTGTCGTAGTGCGGGACGATCAGGCCGGAGTGGAACGACGTGTTGATGCCGTGGCCGGTGAAGTCCCGCACCACGCCGTAGTCGAACCGCTTGGCGTAGGACTCGATGACCCGGCCGATGACGTTGATCCGGCGGCCGGGCTTGACCGCCTTGATCGCCCGGTCGAGCGATTCCCGGGTCCGCTCGACCAGCAGCCGGGACTCCTCGTCCACGTCGCCGACCGGGTAGGTGGCGTTGAGGTCGCCGTGCACCCCGTGGATGTACGCGGTGGCGTCGATGTTGACGATGTCACCGTCCTGGAGGACGGTCGAGTCCGGGATGCCGTGGCAGATGACCTCGTTGATCGAGGTGCAGACCGACTTGGGGAAGCCCCGGTAGCCGAGGTCGGACGGGTAGGCGCCGTGGTCGCACATGTACGTGTGGGCGACCGCGTCCAGCGCGTCCGTGGTGACGCCGGGCGCGATCAGCTTGGCCGCCTCGGCCATCGCCCGGGCGGCGATCCCACCGGCGATCCGCATCTTCTCGACGGTCTCGGCGGTCTGCACCTCGGGCCCGGTGTACGGCGCCGGGGCGGGCCGTCCGACGTACTCGGGCCGCGCGATGTGCGCCGGGACCTTGCGGGTGGGGGACTGGATGCCGGGAACGAGTGCCATGGCGGCGAGTCTAGTTGGCGGGGCCCGCACGCCGTGGCCGGGCGCCGTGGCCGGCCGCCGTGCCCGGGGCGGGTGTGCGGACGGCCCCGTCGCGGGGAATGATCGGGGCGACGCGGGGAACGCGAGCCGCGACCGCCGACACGGAGGTGACCACACCATGCCCCTGGGATTCCGTCGCAACAAGCCGACCGGCCGGCCCGGCGAGTGGTTCTACTGCATCAAGCACGGCAAGGTCGAGGAGGGGCCGGAGTGCCCGGCGAAGGACCGCCTCGGCCCGTACGCCACCCGAGAGGAGGCGGCGCACGCGCTGGAGACCGCCGAGCTGCGCAACCGGGAGTGGACGAACGACCCGCGCTGGACCGACAGGCCGGACGGCGCGCCCGGCGAGTAGCGGGTCAGGACGCGCCCGCCGCCTGCTCCGCCGCCGCCCCTTCGGCGGCCTCGCGCTCCGCCGCCGCCCGCTCGTGCTCCGCGCGGACGGCGGCCGCGTGCGGATCGGTGCGGTCGTCGTAGGAGAGCAGCCGCGGCAGCGCGGTGGCCAGCGCCAGCACGCCCACCACGCAGGCGACGCCGCCGACCCACACCGAGGCCCGGACGCCGACCAGCCCGGCCATGCCGCCCGCCCGGACCTGGCCGAGCTGCGGCCCGACCGAGTAGCTGAGCAGCTCGACCCCGGCCATTCGGCCGCGCAGCCCGTCCGGGATCGACTGGTTCCACAGCGTGGAGCGGGCGAGGCCGCTGATCTCGTCGGCGCCCCCGGCCAGTGCCAGGCAGAGCAGTACCCACCAGACCGAGCCGGACAGCCCGGCCAGTGCGATCGCCGCGCCCCAGCCGACCGCGGCGGCCAGCAGCAGCCGGCCGTGCCGGTGGATCCGGGACGCCCAGCCGCTGGTGACCGAGACCAGCAGGGCGCCGGCCGCCGAGGCGGCGTACATCGGGCCGAGCGCCCAGTCGGCGTGCAACTCGGCGGCCAGGAAGGGGAAGATCGCCACCGGGAAGGCGAACAGCATCGCGCACAGGTCGATCGCGTAGGTGCCCAGCAGGTCCTTGCGGCTCCACGCGTACCGGATCCCGGTGAGCACCGCCTGCGCCGACGGCTTGTCGGCGCCGGTCGGCGGCGGGACGGCGCGGATCCGGGCGAGCAGCAGCAGCGAGGCGCCGAAGGTGGCGACGTCCAGCGCGTACGCGGTCTTCACCCCGGCGAAGGTCACCACGACGCCCGCCAGCGCCGGTCCGGCCACCGAACCGACGTTGCGGTAGAGGGAGTTGAGGGCGAAGGCGGCGGCCAGCTGGTCGTGCCGCACGACCCGGGGGGTGAGGGCGTCCAGCGACGGCCGCTGCAGGCCGTCGGCGGCGGCGACCAGCGCGGCCACCAGGTAGACGGGCCACAGCACGGGCGTCGGCAGCAGGGCGTTGACCAGCAGCAGCACGCTGAGCAGGCCGAGGCCGGCCTCGGCGAACAGCACCAGGCGGCGGCGGTCCAGGGCGTCGGCGAGGGCGCCGCCCCAGAGGCCGAAGACGATCAGCGGGACCAGCTCGAAGGCGCCGACCAGGCCGACCGCGAAGGACGAGCCGGTCAACTCCTTGATCTGCAGCGGTACGGCGACGTACGTGAGGAAGCTGCCGAAGCTGGTCACACAGCCGGAGAGCCAGAGCAGGCGGAAGTCCCGGGAGGAGCGCCAGGGCGAGAGATCGGGGGTGACCGCGCGCAGCAGGGAGTTCGCCCGACCGGTCGGGGGCGGGTCGGCGTTGTTCACGAGCGACCATCCTGCGGCGGCGTCCGGCCGGCCCGCAACGGATTTTCCCTCCGCCCGCTCCCTCCGCCCGCTCCCTCCGCCCGCCCTACCAGCGGCTGGCCGTCGGCCCCGCCGTGAGCAGCGCCACCAGCCGGTCCAGCACCGGGCGCCGCCCGGGCCGCTCCCCGGCGGCGGCGCTGAGCAGGTGCTGGGCCAGGTCGAACGGCTCCTCCTCGGCCGTGCCCACGGCCAGCCGCCGGTGCGCCAGCCCGGCCAGGTCGGTGAGCCCGGTGATCCCGGCGCGCCCGGCGGGTGCGGCCGGACCGTTCGACCCGGCGGCACCGTCCGGTCCGACACCGTCCGGCCCGGCACCGTCCGGCCCGGCACCGTCCAGCGCCAGCACCGCCGCGCCGTGCCGGCGGGCGTCGTGCACCCGCTCCAGCAGCGTCGCCCCGGCCGCCGTCGGCGCGACCACCAGCACGGTCGCCCCGCGCCCGGCCTCCGTCAACAGCCCCAGGCCGTGCGCCAGATGGGCAGGCGCCTGCGCCGGGACCCGGTGCCGCAACAGGGTCGGGGCCAGCCGGGGCACGTCCGACCAGGCGGCCTCGTCCTTCAGATGGGCGGCCAGGTGCCAGGGCTCGTACGCCTCGGTGCCGACCAGCAGCAGGTCGCCCGCGCCGCGCCGGGAGACCGCCCGCCGCAGCTCACCGGCGAAGCCGCCGACGGTCTCCAGCCAGCCGGTTCCGGTCAGTTGTTCCCGTAGTGCCGAAACTCTCACCGCGTCCATGGCCGACAGGATGACGCGGAGGGGCGGCAGTTGGCAGGATCGGCCCATGACTTCCCTCGATTCAGCGACAAACCCGGCCCATGAGCTGCCGGACGTCTCACAGCTCGTGGTCGGTGTCCTCGGCGGCACCGGCGACCAGGGGCGGGGGCTGGCCCTGCGGCTGGCCAAGGCAGGCCAGCAGGTGATCATCGGCTCGCGCGACGCCGCCCGCGCGCAGGCCTCGGCGGACGCGATCGGCCACGGCGTGCGCGGCGCCGACAACTCCGCCACCGCTCGCGAGAGCGACATCGTGATCGTCGCCGTGCCCTGGGACGGCCACGGCGCCACGCTCAGCGCCCTCCGCGAGGAACTGGCCGGCAAGATCGTGGTGGACTGCGTCAACCCGCTGGGCTTCGACAAGCAGGGCGCCTACGCGCTCGTCCCGGAGGAGGGCAGCGCCGCCCAGCAGGCCGCCGCCCTGCTGCCGGACTCCCGGGTGACCGCCGCCTTCCACCACCTGTCGGCGGTGCTGCTGCAGGACGAGTCGATCGAGCGGATCGACACCGACGTGATGGTGCTCGGCGAGGAGCGGGCCGCCACCGACATCGTGCAGGCGCTGGCCGGGCGGATCCCCGGGATGCGCGGCGTCTTCGCGGGCCGGCTGCGCAACGCGCACCAGGTGGAGTCGCTGGTGGCGAACCTCATCTCGGTCAACCGCCGCTACAAGGCCCACGCCGGCCTGCGGATCACCGACGTCTGATCACTGACGCGCCGACCTCACCCCTGGACCCGGTCCGGAGGTGAGGTCGGCGACAATGGGGGCCGTCCGTCCACCGGCCCCAGGAGTCAGCAGCCATGCCCCGCACGTCCGTCCTCGCCTCGATCGTCGCCGTTCTCGCCCTGGCCGCCGCCGTGGTCTCGCTGGTGCAGGGCTGGTGGCTCGGCCTGATCTGGCTGCCGATGGCGGGCATCGCCAGCAACGTGCTCTGGATGAACGTGCGCCGCGAGAAGCTGGCCCGGGCGGCCGCCGAGCAGTCCTGACCTGCCCGGTCAGTCCTTCCAGAACGTGAACAGCTCGTGGCCCACCTGCGGGTAGGCGCGGTCGACGCCCAGCAGGTCCATCACGCCGTACACGGCCTCGAAGAACCAGTGGTTCACCTCCGGCTGCCAGAGCAGCGCGAAGACGGCCAGCATGCCGTACGGCGCGAACGGCTCGATCGCCCGCCGGGTCTTGAGCGACAGCCACGGCTCGACGATCCCGTAGCCGTCCAGGCCGGGCACCGGCAGCAGGTTGAGCAGGGTCGCGCTCAGCTGCAGCATGCCGAGGAAGCCCAGCGCCAGCGCGAACGGCGAGACGTTCAGCTCGTAGCCGTTCCAGACCGCGTGCACCGCCGGGTCGTCCAGCCAGCCCGCGCCGACCGGGACCAGCAGCAGCACGGCGGCGAGCAGGTTCACCAGCGGACCGGCGGCCGAGATCAGGCTGTGCTTGAGCCGCCCGTGCACCCGGTGCCGCTCGATCCAGACCGCGCCGCCGGGCAGGCCGATGCCGCCGAGCAGCACGAAGACGATCGGCAGCACGAAGCTGAGCAGCGCGTTGGCGTACTTGAACGGGTTGAGGGTCAGGTAGCCCTTGGCGCCGACGCTGATGTCGCCGCCGTGCAGCGCGGTCCGCGCGTGCGCGTACTCGTGCAGGCAGAGCGAGACCATCCAGCCGGCCACCACGAACAGGAAGACGCCGAAGCGGGCGTTGCCGTATCCCTGGTAGACCGCCACGGCGGAGGTGACGAGGATCGCGAGCAGCGCCCAGAACACCGGACTGATCCGGCGGTCCTCGCTGCGGGAGCGCTGCGTGGCGGCGAAGGTCATGGTGTGGGTGCTCCGGTGGTCGGGGTCGCATGGGACTGGGCAGAGGCCGATCATGCCGGGCGGGCCCGCCGCGGACAAGCCGCCCCGGATGAACGGACGGAAGCCGGCACCGGTTCCGGCCGGGCCCGGCGATCAGGGTCCGGTCAGGGTCGGGTCAGGGTGGAGGACCGGACAAATGTGCGTGGGGGACGGCGCCGATCCACCAGAATGGAGCGGTGCACTACGGCATCCTCGGCACCACCACCGCCCACCACGACGACGGCACCCCGGTCCCGCTCGGCGGCGCGCGGCTGCGCGCCCTGCTCACCGCGCTGGCCCTGCGGCAGGGGCGGCCGGTGCCGGCCGACCTGTTGGCCGACGAGGTGTGGGACGCCGAGCCGCCGCAGGACTCCTCGGCGGCGCTGCAGACCCTGGTCGGCCGGCTGCGCCGGACCATCGGCCGGGACCGGGTGGGCTCCGGCCCGGCCGGGTACTGGCTGACCGACCCGGCCACCGACCTCGCCGAGTTCCAGCGGCTGGCCGACGAGGGCCGCCGGGCCCTGGAGCGGGGCGACCACGCGGAGGCCGCCGAGCGGCTGCGGGCCGCGCTCGCGCTGTGGCGCGGCCCGGCGCTCGCCGACCTGCCCGACCGCAGCGGCCCGGCCACCCGGCTGGAGGCGCAGCGCGAGGAGGTCCGCCGGCACCGGATCACCGCCGACCTCGGCCTCGGCCGGGCCGCCGGCCTGGTGGCCGAGCTCGCCGAGCTGTGCGAGGGGCAGCCGCTGGACGAGCCGCTGCAGTACCTGATGGTGCGGGCGCTGCACGAGAGCGGCCGGACGGCGGAGGCGCTGCGTCACTACGAGCGCACCCGGCGCGCCCTGGCGGACGAGCTCGGCGTCGATCCGGGGCGCCGGCTCCAGGCCCTGTACGCCGAGCTGCTGGCCCCCGTCGAGGCTCCCGTCCCGGTGCCCGCGCCACCCGCGGCGGCCGCGGAGCCGGTACCGGCGCCCGCGGCCGCCGTCGTACCCGCCGCCCCGGCGCCGGCCCGGGCCGCGGGCAACCTGCGCGGCCGGCTCACCAGCTTCGTCGGCCGGGAGAGCGACCTCGCCGCGCTGCGCTCGGTGCTGGCCGCCAGCCGGCTGGTCACCCTGACCGGCCCCGGCGGCTCCGGCAAGACCCGGCTGTCGGTCGAGGCCGGCCTGCTGGAGCAGGGCGCCGGGCACTGGCCGGACGGCGTCTGGCTGGCCGAGCTGGCCCCGGTGGAGCGCCCGGACGCGGTGCCCGGCGCGGTGGTCTCGGCGCTCGGCCTGCGCGAGACCGTCCTGCACACCGGAAGCACCATGGTCGTCGAGGTGATCGAGGCCCGCGACGACGATCCGGTGCGCCGGCTGATCGAGCACTGCGGGCGCCGCCGGATGCTGCTCGTCCTGGACAACTGCGAGCACCTGATCCAGTCCGCCGCCGACCTCGTCGACAGCCTGCTCACCGAGTGCCCCGGTCTGACCGTGCTGGCCACCAGCCGCGAGCCGCTGGGCGTGCCGGGGGAGAGCGTGCTGCCGGTGGAGCCGCTGCCCGACCCGGTCGCGCTGCGGCTGCTGGCCGAGCGGGCCGCCGCCGCCCGCCCCGGCTTCGACCCGCAGGGCGACCCGGAGGCCTGTGCCGAGATCTGCCACCGGCTGGACGGCCTGCCGCTCGCCATCGAACTGGCCGCCGCCCGGCTGCGGGTGATGACGGCCCGGCAGATCGCCGACCGGCTGGACAGCCGGTTCGCCCTGCTCACCGCGGGCAGCCGCACCCTGCTGCCGCGTCAGCAGACGCTGCGCGCGGTGGTCGACTGGAGCTGGGACCTGCTCGGCAAGCAGGAGCGCGCGGTGCTGCGCAGGCTGGCGGTGTTCGCCGGCGGCTGGACGCTGGAGGCGGCCGAGGCGGTCTGCTCGGACGGTGCCGAGGTGCCCGGCGAGGAGGTCGCCGACCTGCTGCTCTCGCTGGTCGACAAGTCCCTGCTGGTCGCCGACCTGGACGGGGACGGCCCGCCGCGCTACCGGATGCTGGAGACCATCCACGAGTACGCGGTCGAGCGGCTGGCCGAGGCGGGGGAGACCGCCGGGACCGAGGGCCGGCACGTCGAGCACTTCCGCGAGCTGGTCCGCACCGCCCACCTGAACGTCCACGGTCCGGCGCAGCTGCACTGGCTGGCGGTGCTGGAACGGGAGCACGACAACATCAGGACCGCGCTGCGCCGGGCCGTCGACCGCCGGGACGAGGGCGAGGCGCTGGTGCTGGCACTGGGCATGAGCTGGTACTGGTCGCTGCGCGGCTTCAGCCGGGAGGCCCGCCGCTGGTACGAGGCGGTGCTGGCGCTGGGCCCGGACCCGTTCGGCCCGGAGGCCGGGCCGGTGCCGCTGGACCGGCACGTGCTGGAGTACCCGCTGCCGATGCCGCCGGAGGCGGCCGCCGAGGCGCGCCGGGCGGTGGTCATCTACCGGCTGGTCAGTCTGTTCGAGGGCAACCTCGACGTACTGGCCGACCCGGACGCGGTGGCGATGGCCCGCAAGATCACCGAGGCCTACACCCCGGACCTGCCGCAGGCCTACCGCTTCCCCGGGCTGATGCGGGTCTTCGGCGCCTTCCTGGTGGGCCAGCTGGACGCCATGAAGGACCTGCTGGACGACGCGGTGGAGGGCTGTCGGCGGTACGGCAACTCCAGCGACCTGGCCTTCATCCTGCAGATCCGGGCCAAGATGATGAACGACTGGCCGGACGGGGCGGCGCAGAGCACCGTGGACGGCGAGGAGTCGCTGGAGCTGTACCGCCGGGCCGGCGACCTCTGGGGGATGTCCCAGGCGCTGTCCGCGCGCGGCGAGTCGCTGGCCAACCAGGGCCGCTCGGCGGAGGCCGTCGAGGCGTACCGGCGGGCGATCGAGCTGGCCGAGGAGCTGGGCGCGCCGCAGGAGGTGCCGATGCTGCGGGTGCACCTGGGCTCGGCGATGCTGGAGGAGGACCTGGACGAGGGGGAGCGCCGGATCCGCGAGGCGCTGGTGGGGATCGAGCCGGGGGACAACCAGGCGACCAACGGCGCGCTGCTCTTCGGGCACCTGATGCTCTGCGGGGTCCAGGCCGTGCGCGGCCACCACGAGGCGGCGCTGGCCGAGCTGGACGCGCTGCGCTGGACGCGGGTCGGCGCGTTCGCCCCGGACGTGGTCGGCGGGATGCTGACCGTCACCCGGGGCTGGATCACCGCCCGCGCCGGGGACCCGGAGGGCGGGCTCGAACTGGTCCACGAGGGGCGCCGGTTGCTGCGCGCGGTGCAGTCGAGCGCGAGCGGGTTCGTCGAGCAGATGTCGGTGATGATGCTGCCGCCGGTGATCGGGGTGCTGGAGTGCTTCGCCCGGCGCGACGGGGACGACGACACGGCCCGGCGGGCCGCCGTGCTGTTCGGCGCGCACTCCGGGATGAACGGGCCCCACAACAACTTCCTCGACCGGGTGGAGCGGGAGCGGGCCGAGGAGAGCCTGCGCGAGCTGCTCGGCGACCCGTTGTTCGAGGCGGCCTCCGCCGAGGGCCGCGGTCTGTCGGTGCTGGAGGCCAGCGCCCTGCTCGACCGGCTGCTCGACTGACCGCTCGGCCGACTGCGAGGCCGACCGCTCGACCGGCCGGAACAGGGCGGACCCCGAGGTGCTCCCCACGCGCACCCCGGGGTCCCGCCGTCCGTCCACCGCTCAGGTCCGCTTGCGGAACCGGGCGACGGCGAGCGGCGCGAAGACCGCGGTGATGCCGACCGACCAGGCCAGGACGACGAAGGTCGGGTGCGCGACCGCGCCCTGGCCGTTCATCAGGGCCCGGCAGGCGTCGGCCAGCGCGGAGAGCGGGTTCACCTCGGTGAAGGACTGCAGCCAGCCCGGCATGGTGTCGGTCGGGGCGAAGATCGAGCTGCCGAACTGCATCGGCATCAGCACCAGCATGGAGACTCCCTGGACGGCCTGGGCGCTGCGCAGCGCCATGCCCAGCAGCATCGAGATCCACACGATCGACATGCCGAACACCAGGGACAGGCCGATGGCCGCCAGCAGTTCCAGCAGGCCGCCCTTGAGCTCGAAGCCGAGGATCAGCGAGAACACGATCAGGATGGTGAAGGAGAGCATCGCCCGGCAGGTCTCCGCGGCGATCTTGGACAGCAGGACCGAGGAGCGGCCGATCGGCAGGGTGCGGAAGCGGTCCATCACGCCGGTCTGGAAGTCGCTGTTGAGGCCGGTGCCGACGGCCATCGCCAGGGTGAGGCCGGTCTGTCCGAGCAGGCCGGGGATCATGTACTGCTTGTAGGCGTCCTGGCCGCCGGAGATCGCGCCGCCGAAGACGTAGACGAACAGCACGGTGAAGATGACCGGCATCAGGATGGCGTCGAACATCGACTCCGGATCGGCCTTGATCCGCATCAGGTTGCGGCGGGTCAGCGCGCCGACGTGCCGCAGGTGGCCGGACAGGCCGATCCCGGTGTCCTCGGCCCGGACGGGGGCGAGCGTGGCGGTGGTCATGCGACGGGCTCCTTGGCGAGGCTGGGGGCGGTGTCCGCGGGCGCCGGGCGGTCCGCGGGCTTGCCGGTGATGGTGAGGAAGACCTCGTCGAGGCTGGGCAGCTTGGTGTCGATGCCGGCGACCGCGAAGCCGCGGGTGCCGAGCACGCCGATGACGGTGGTCAGCTGCTCGTCGGCGGTGAGCGGCACCGAGAGCAGGCCGGTGTCGGCGGAGAAGGTCGCGGTGATGCCGGTGTCCTGGAGGCAGCGGGCCATCTCGGGCAGCTCGGCCGGGTGCACCGGGCGGACCTGCAGGGTGCGGCCGCCGACCTGGGCCTTGAGCTCGGTCACGCCGCCGGCGGCGATCACCCGGCCGCGGTCGATGACCGTCAGCTCGCCGGCGAGCTGCTCGGCCTCCTCCATGTACTGGGTGGTGAGCAGCACGGTGGAGCCCTCGGTGACCATCCGCTGCACCTCGTCCCAGACCTCGTTGCGGGTGCGCGGGTCGAGGCCGGTGGTGGGCTCGTCCAGGTAGAGCACCTTGGGCCGGCCGATCATCGAGGCGGCCAGGTCGAGGCGGCGGCGCATGCCGCCGGAGTAGGTCTTGGCGGGCCGCTTGGCGGCCTCGGTGAGCGAGAAGCGCTCCAGCAGCTCGGCGGCGCGGGCCTTGGCGTCCTTGCGGGAGAGGTCGAGCAGCCGGCCGATGAGGTAGAGGTTCTCGTAGCCGGAGAGCAGTTCGTCGACGGAGGCGTACTGGCCGGTGAGGCCGATGGTGCGGCGCAGCTGCTTGGGCTGGCGCAGGACGTCGTAGCCGCCGACGAAGGCGGTGCCGGCGTCGGGCTTGATGAGCGTGGACAGGACGCGGACCAGGGTGGTCTTGCCCGCGCCGTTGGGGCCGAGCACACCGAGGACGGTGCCCTCGCGCACGGTGAGGTCGACTCCGTCGAGCGCCTTGGTGGTGCCGAAGTGCTTGACGATGCCGTGGACCTCGACGGCGTTCCCCGCGGCGGGCCCCCGGTCGTTCGGGGCGGTGGAGATTCGTGTCATGCCCCAAGGCTGTCCGCCCCGGCTGTCAGCCCGCTGTCAGGGCTGCGCCGGGGCGGAGGCGCGCTGTCGGCCCGCTGTCACGCCGCTGTCGTCCGGGGCCCGGCCCGGCCGTGGCCGGGCCCCGGACGGCGCCCGCGGCGTCAGTGGAAGGTGTGCTCCGCCGCCGGGAAGGCGCTGGTGCGCACGTCCTCGGCGAAGGCGCGGGCGGCGTCGCCGAGGACGGCCCGCAGGTCGGCGTACTGCTTGACGAACTTGGGCACCCGGCCCGCCGTCATCCCGGCGAAGTCGGTCCAGACCAGGACCTGGGCGTCGCAGTCGGCCCCGGCGCCGATGCCGACGGTGGGGACGGCGAGCTGCTCGGTGACCTGTCCGGCCAGCTCGGCGGGCACCGCCTCCAGCACGACCGCGAAGGCGCCGGCCTGCTGCACCGCCTTGGCGTCGCGCAGCAGCTGGTGGGCGGCCTCGTCGCCGCGGCCCTGGACGGGGTAGCCGCCGAGGGCGTGCACGGACTGCGGGGTGAGGCCGATGTGGGCCATCACCGGGACGCCCGCCTCGACCAGCAGCTCGATCGAGCGGGCGCTGCGCTCGCCGCCCTCCAGCTTGACCGCGCCGACCCCGGCGTCCTTCATCAGCCGGGCGGCGTTGTGCATCGCCTGGGCCGGGGACTCCTGGTACGAGCCGAACGGCAGGTCGGCGACGATCATGGCCCGCTTGGTGCCGCGGACGACGGCGGCGGCGAGCATGACCATCTGGTCCATGGTCACCGGCACGGTGGTCTCGTAGCCGAGGTGGCAGTTGCCGGCGGAGTCGCCGACCAGCAGGACGGGGGTGCCGGCCTCGTCGAAGACGCCGGCGGTGAGGGCGTCGTAGGCGGTCAGCATGGACCACTTCTCGCCGCGCTGCTTGGCGGCGGCGAGGTCGCGGACGGTCACGCGGCGGTTGGTGACCCCACCGTAGAGGGAGGTGGGCGTCGTCGCCTGCTTCTGGGCAGGCGAAGGCGAAGAAGCGTTCATCGAACGGACTCCTGAAAGTTGTCGTCTCGTGGCGCCGTGCGGCGTCCCCGGATCACCTCCATGCTTGCACGGCCCGGCGCGGCTGCAAAAGGGGCGGGTGCCACTCCGCTTGCGCGGCCCGCCGCCGGGGGGCCGGCGGTCTTTGCCACCGCTTTACGATACGGATTCGTCTCGTATCGAAAATCCCGCTAGGCTGACCACGGGGGGTTTACGAGACGAACGCGGCTCGAAATGCCCGCCCGTGCCACGCCGCACCTGCGCCACGCGCACCACGCCGTACCACGACGGGAAGAACCCATGACCACCGCAGCCGCGCCACCCCGTGTGCCGGAAGCCATCCACCGCCGCCGCTGGGCGATCCTGTGCACCCTGGTGCTCGCCCTGCTCGTCGTCGTGCTCGACAACTCGATCCTCAACGTCGCGATGAAGACCATCGCGTCCCCGGCGCCCACCGGCATCGGCGCCAGCCAGAGCGATCTGGAGTGGTCGATCAACTCCTACACCCTGGTCTTCGCCGGGCTGCTGTTCACCTCCGGCCTGCTCGGCGACCGGTTCGGCCGCAAGCGGGCCCTGCTGGCCGGCATGGCCGTCTTCGGCCTCGCCTCGCTGCTCTCCGCGCTCGCCAGCACGCCGGGCGAGCTGATCGGCTACCGCGCGCTGATGGGCGTCGGCGGCGCGCTGGCCATGCCGGCCACGCTCGCCATCATCATGAACGTCTTCGAGCGCTCCGAGCAGCCCAAGGCGATCGGCATCTGGGCCGGCGCCGTCGGCCTGGCCATCGCGATCGGCCCGATCACCGGAGGCCTGCTGATCGAGCACTTCTGGTGGGGCTCGGTCTTCCTGGTCAACGTCCCGATCGTCGTCGTGGCGCTGATCGCGATGACGCTGCTGGTCCCCGAGTCCAAGGACCCGAACCCGGGCCGGATGGACCCGGTCGGCGTGCTGCTGTCCATCATCGGCCTGGTGGCGCTGATCTACGGCATCATCAAGGGCGGCGAGCTGGCCGACTTCACCGCCGTCGGGGCCTGGGGCCCGGTGCTCGTCGGCCTGCTGGCGCTGACCGCCTTCGTGCTCTTCGAGCGCCGCACCGCGTACCCCGCGCTGGACGTCAACTGGTTCCGCAACAAGGTGTTCAGCGCCTCGGTGGTGGTGATCGGCGTGGTCTTCTTCGCGCTGATGGGCGTCTCGTTCTTCGGCGTCTTCTACACCCAGAGCGTGCGCGGCTACAGCGCGCTGGAGGCCGGCGTGCTGATGCTGCCGCTGGCCGCGGCCCAGCTGGTGTTCGCCCCGCGCGCCCGGCTGGTGGTCGACCGCTTCGGCGTCCGCGCCACCTGCGCCGTCGGCATGCTGTTCATCGCGGCCGGGTTCCTCGGCTACCTGCTGCTGGGCGCCACCACCCCGATCTGGGTGCTGGTCGTGCTCGGCCTGGTGATGGGCACCGGCATGGCGCACGTCATGCCGCCGATCACCGTCGCGATCATGGGCTCGCTGCCGCGCGAGAAGGCGGGCGCCGGCTCGGCGGTCAACAACACCTTCCGCCAGGTCGGCGGCTCGCTCGGGGTCGCGGTGCTCGGCGCGGTGCTCTCCACCGTCTACCGCGACGGGATGTCCGACGAGCTCGCCCGGCTGCCCGCCCCGGAGCTGCGGGAGAAGGCCGGCGAGTCGCTGGAGGCCACCCTGGCGGTCGCCGCCCGGCTCGGCGACCGGGGCAAGGAGCTGATCGGCCCGGCCAACGACTCCTTCATCCACGCCATGCACGTGGTGGCCGGGCTCTCCGCCGGGATCACCGCGGTCGGCGCGCTGCTGGCCTGGGTCCTGCTGCCCGGCAAGGTCGCGGCCGGCGGGCCCGGCGGACCGGTCGGCGCGGAGCCGTCCGGCGCGGAGTCGGCCGCCCGGCCCGACGGGACGGCCCGCAAGGCGGCGGTGGCGGACGCCTGACCCGCGACCGCGCTGAGCGAGAATGGGGCCCTGGCACCGGGAACCCGCCGGTGACAGGGCCCAACGAGCGCGTGCGACCCCGTCCTCCCCGCGGACGGGGCCCCAACCGGGAGATGTGAGATGAAGAGCGAGCCGACGGCCGCGCCGCCCTGCACCGGCCCGCGCCGGGGCAGGCCCCGCAGCGAGGCCGCCGAGCAGGCGATCTTCGCCGCCGTCGAGGAGCAGATGGCGACCGGCACCAGCCTGTCCGAGCTGACCATCGAGGGCATCGCCACCGCCGCCGGCGTGGGCAAGGCCACCATCTACCGGCGCTGGCCCAACAAGGAGGCGCTGCTGGTCGACATGGTCAGCAGACTGGAGGAGCCGCTGCCCGCCGCCACCGGCTCGATCCGCGGCGACCTGGTCGCGATGATCGAGTACATGCGGCTGCGCGGCCTCGCCAAGCGATCCCGCTGGGTGCTCAAGGCGGCGCTCGGCCAGATGCAGAGCTGGCCCGAGCTGCACGCGGCCTACCGCGAACGGGTGATCGCGCCGCGCCGGGAGGCCGCCCGGGACGTCATCCGCCGGGGCATCGCCGAGGGCCAGCTGCGTGCCGACCTGGACGAGGAACTGCTCGGCGACCTGCTGATCGGCCCGATCCTCGCCCGCAGCATCCTGTGGGACGACTCCGACCTGGACGACCCCGAGCTGGCCGAGCGGATGGTCGACGCGCTGCTGGGCGGCCTGGCCGGCCCGGCCCTGCGGGCCGTGGCCGCCTGACCGCCCGCCCCGTTCCCCCGCGCGCCCCCGCGTGCAGTGGCCTGGCTCACCAACCGGGCCACGCCGGAACCCCGGTCCACCGGCCGGGCGTCTGTCCCGGCATAGGCTGAGCCGGGAAAACCGACCAAACCCGTACCGGTCCGGCGCGCCCTCCGCCACCCGGCGGCGGCCCGCACCGGACCGGCGCAGCGGGGCCGACGGCGGCGGACGGCGCGAACGAGGGACGGGAGCCACGGCATGGCGCAGGCGGACAGGGCGGACCGGGTGTCCACGGCGGAGGCCGGCGACCCGGGAACCGGCCCGCGCCCCGCGCCCGGATTCCTCGGCGTACGGGGCTGGGGCCGGGACGCCCGCGGCGCCACCACCTGGCGCCGCGGCCTGGTGCTCGCCGTCCTGGCCCTGCTCCCCGGCGCCCTGCTGGCCTTCCACTCCGAGGTGCCGAACAGCACCGGCAACCTCGGCAGCCTGCTGGAGACCTTCCTGCCCTGGGTGGGCCTGGCCGTGCCGGTGCTGCTCGTCCCCGCGCTGCTGCGCCGCTCCGCCACCGCGCTGATCGCGCTGCTGGTGCCGGTGGTGGTCTGGGTCAACATGTTCGGCGGCCTGCTCACCGACAAGAGCGGCGGCACCGGCGACTTCACGGTGGTCAGCCACAACGTGGCGGCCGCCAACAACGACCCGCAGTCCACCGTCCGGATGCTGGAGAAGTCCGGCGCCCAGATCGTCGCGCTGCAGGAGCTGGCCGGCCGGCCGCTGCGCGCCTACGAGACCGGGCTGGCCGAGAGCTACCCGTACCACGCGGTGGAGGGCACCGTCGGGCTCTGGTCCAAGTACCCGATCGGCGACGTCCGGGTGGTGGACATCGAGATGGGCTGGACCCGGGCGTTCCGGGCCGAGGTCAGCACCCCGAAGGGCCCGCTCGCGGTGTACGTCGCGCACCTGCCGTCGGTCCGGCTCAGGGCCGAGGGCGGCTTCACCGTCAACCAGCGGGACGTCAGCGCCCAGGCGCTCGGCGACGCCATCCAGGCCGAGTCGGTGAAGAAGGTGCTGCTGCTCGGCGACCTCAACGGCACCATGAACGACCGCAGCCTGGCGCCGATCACCTCGCAGATGCGCTCCGCCCAGGGCGCGGCCGGGGACGGCTTCGGCTTCAGCTGGCCGGCGTCCTTCCCGATGGCCCGGATCGACCAGATCATGAGCAAGGGCGGGCTGAAGCCGACCGACTCGCGGACCCTGGAGCGGGACGGCAGCGACCACCTCGCGGTGGCCGCCACCTATCGCTACCAGTGACGGCGTCCTGCCCGGCCTGCCCGGCCCCCGCCGGTCGCCCTCGGCCCTCGCGGGTCCCCGCCGCCCCTCCCCGGCCTGCCCGACCTGTCCGGCCTGTCCGGCCTGCCCGGTCCTCGCGGGTCAGCCCCGGCGCCACCGGTTGGTGATCGGCAGCCGGCGGTCCCGGCCGAAGCCCTTGACCGAGATCTTCGGGCCCGGCGGGTACTGCCGCCGCTTGTACTCGGCGGTGTCCACCAGCCGCACCACCCGGTCCACCACGGCCGGGTCGAAGCCCGCCGCCACGATCGCGTCCCGGCCCTGGTCGCCCTCGACGTACAGGTCGAGGACGGTGTCCAGCAGGTCGTAGTCGGGCAGCGAGTCGGTGTCCTTCTGGTCCGGCCGCAGCTCGGCGGACGGCGGCTTGGAGATGGTGTTCTCCGGGATCGGCGGCACCTCGCCGAGCCGCTCGGCCTCCTCGTTGCGCCAGCGGGCCAGCCGGAAGATCAGCGACTTGTAGACGTCCTTGATCGGGCCGAACGCGCCGACCGAGTCGCCGTACAGGGTCGAGTAGCCGACCGCCAGCTCGCTCTTGTTGCCGGGCGCGAGCACGATGTGCCCCTCCTGGTTGGAGATCGCCATCAGCAGGGTGCCGCGCAGCCGGGACTGCAGGTTCTCCTCGGCCAGGCCGGTCAGCTCGGTGGCCGCCATGTAGGCGTCGAACATCGGGGCGATCGGCACGGTGCGGAAGTTCAGCCCGGTGCGGCGGGCCAGCTCGGCCGCGTCGTCCCGGGAGTGCTGCGAGGAGTAGCGGCTCGGCATCGCGACGCAGTACACGTTCTCCGCGCCGAGCGCGTCCACCGCGAGGGCGGCCACCACGGCCGAGTCGATGCCGCCGGACAGGCCGATCAGCACCGAGCGGAAGCCGTTCTTGCGCGCGTACGCCCGGGTGCCGGAGACCAGTGCGGACCAGATCTCCGCCTCGTCGCTCAGCCGCGGCGCGACCTCGGCGGACAGCGGCGCGGCGGGCGCCGGGGCGGGCTCGCCGCCCAGGTCGGCGCGGACCAGGTGCAGGCCGTCGGCGAGCAGCAGCCCGTCGGTGTGGTCGCTGCCGGCGGCCGGCAGGTCGAGGTCCAGCACCAGCAGGTGCTCCTCGAACTGCGGCGAGCGGGCCAGCACCTCGCCGTCCGGGGCGACCACGATCGAGTCGCCGTCGAAGACCAGCTCGTCCTGGCCGCCGACCATGTTCACGTACGCGAGCGCGCAGCCCGCCTCGGCGGACCGGCGGCGGACCAGCTCCAGCCGGGCGTCGTCCTTGTTCCGCTCGTACGGCGAGCCGTTGATCACCAGCAGCAGGCCGGCCCCGGCCTCGCGGGCGGCGGTGACCCGGCCGCCGTCCTGCCAGATGTCCTCGCAGATCGCCAGGGCGACGTCCACCCCGTGCAGCCGGACCACCGGCAGCTGGTCGCCGGGGACGAACCAGCGGTACTCGTCGAACACGCCGTAGTTCGGCAGGTGGTGCTTGGCGAACCGGGTGGCCACCTCGCCCCGGAACAGCACCGCGGCGCAGTTCTGCGGCGAACCGGCCGGCCGCCCGAACCGCGGCGAGGCCTGCTCGGAACGTCCGAGGTACCCCACCACCACGGGCACCTCGCCGAGCCCCTCCGCGGCGAGCCGCGCGGCCAGCTCGACCAGCCCGGCCCGCGACGCCTCGACGAACGAGCGGCGCAGCGCGAGGTCCTCGACCGGGTACCCGGTCAGGGCCATCTCGGGGAACGCGACCAGCTGGGCACCGGCCTCGACGGCCTGCTTGGTCCAGTGCACCACCTCATCGCTGTTGCGTGCGATGTCACCGACCCACGGGTCGGTCTGGCAGAGGGCGAGACGGAGATTGGGCATGCCACCGAGTCTAATCGTCGATCTGACGCAATGTCTCGGCCGGGGTCGCCGCTGCCCTCGGAGCCGGTGATCCGCCATGATGGGGACAGCCGTCTCCGGGCGGATTCCGGACGTAACACGGGCGTAAAGAGCAGAGGTGAGACTGTCCCCATGGGCAAGCAGCAGGAGTTCGTGCTTCGGACGCTCGAAGAGCGTGACATCCGGTTCGTCCGGCTGTGGTTCACCGATGTCCTGGGGTTCCTGAAGTCGGTCGCGGTGGCGCCGGCCGAGCTGGAGCAGGCCTTCGAGGAGGGCATCGGCTTCGACGGCTCGGCGATCGAGGGGTTCGCCCGGGTCTACGAGTCCGACATGATCGCCAAGCCTGACCCGACCACCTTCCAGATCCTGCCGTGGCGCTCGGAGACCCCGGGCACCGCCCGGATGTTCTGCGACATCCTGATGCCGGACGGCTCGCCCTCGTACGCCGACCCGCGGTTCGTGCTGAAGCGCACCCTGGAGAAGGCCTCCGCGCAGGGCTTCACCTTCTACACCCACCCCGAGATCGAGTTCTTCCTGCTGAAGAACCTGCCCGGCGACGGCACCGCCCCGATCCCCGCCGACCAGTCCGGCTACTTCGACCACACCCCGCGCGGGGTGGGCCACGACTTCCGCCGCCAGGCGATCACCATGCTGGAGTCGATGGGCATCTCGGTGGAGTTCTCCCACCACGAGGGCGCCCCCGGCCAGCAGGAGATCGACCTGCGGTACGCCGACGCGCTGTCCACGGCGGACAACATCATGACCTTCCGGCTGGTGATGAAGGAGGTCGCGCTGGAGCAGGGCGTCTACGCCAGCTTCATGCCCAAGCCCTTCTCCGACCACCCCGGCTCGGGCATGCACACCCACCTCTCGCTGTTCGAGGGCGACCGCAACGCCTTCCACGAGTCCGGCGCCGAGTACCAGCTCTCCAAGGTCGGCCGCTCCTTCATCGCCGGCCTGCTGCGCCACGCCGCCGAGACCGCCGCCGTCACCAACCAGTGGGTGAACTCCTACAAGCGGATCTGGGGCGGTTCCCAGCGCACCGCCGGCGCCGGCGGCGAGGCCCCGTCCTACATCTGCTGGGGCCACAACAACCGCTCCGCGCTGATCCGCGTCCCGATGTACAAGCCGGGCAAGCAGGGCTCCACCCGGGTCGAGGTCCGCTCCCTCGACACCGGCTGCAACCCCTACCTGGCCTACGCCGTGACCCTGGCCGCCGGCCTCAAGGGCATCGAGGAGGGCTACGAGCTCCCGCCCGGCGCCGACGACGACGTCTGGGCCCTCACCGACGCCGAGCGCCGCGCCCTCGGCATCCAGCCGATGCCGCAGAACCTCGGCGAGGCCATCGACCTGATGCAGCGCAGCGAACTCGTCGCGGAGACCCTCGGCGAGCACGTCTTCGACTTCTTCCTGCGCAACAAGAAGCAGGAGTGGGAGGAGTACCGCTCCGAGGTCACGCCCTTCGAGTTGCGGAAGAACCTCCAGGTGCTGTAGCCGCCGCCGGGGGCTGGTGGACCGTCAAGTGCGGTCGGGCCCGCCGTCGTCCCAATGGATGACGGCGGGCCCGCCGTTTGGGTTGGCGCGCTCACCGATGGCTGTATGTGAGGGGATTGTGACGTTGCGTTGTGATCCGATAAGCGCGATCGATCCCCCTCCCCCTGAGAGGACCTCATGCCCTCCTCCACCGTCAGCCGCGCCGCCACCACCCGCCTGCTCGCCCGCCGGATCGGGATCACGGGCGTGGCCGTCGTCGCCATCGCGGGGCAGCTGCTCTCCGCCCCGCTCGCGGACGCCCGGGGCTCGGGCCCCAAGGGGCCGCTGCAGCGCAACGCCGCCACCCTCGAAGAGAACCAGCTGCCGTTCACCACGCGCTTCGAGGGCGACTTCCACGGGTCCATCACCCGGATCAGCAACTCCCTGATGACCTGCGACGAGACCCAGCCGCCGGTCGACCCGGCGCAGCCGGCGTGCGTGGACGCCCGCAAGGGCCAGGGCAGCCGGCCGATCAACAACAACTACCAGATGAAGTACATCAACATCGACCCGGGCAGCATCGGTCCGCTCGGCGACGAGATCTACTCGGCCAGCTCGGCCGACCTCGGGCTGATCGAGGGCTCCAAGGTCAAGTACGCCCGGCTGTACTGGGGCGGCACCCGGGGCATCGGCGACACCGTGCTGCCGGAGAACCAGATCGACGAGGTCTACCTGAAGGTCCCGGGCGAGGGCGAGTACCGGAACATCGAGAACGACCAGCCGTCCATCGGCTACATCACCACCACCGAGGAGAGCAGCTACCAGGCCTCCGCCGACATCACCGACCTGGTCAAGAGGTCCGGCAACGGCACCTACACCGTGGCCAACATGGACTCGGTGGTGAAGCCGCACAGCTGGGGCGGCTGGTCGATCGTCGTCGCCTACGAGAACGAGTGCAAGCCGCTGCGCCACGTGCACCTGTGGGACGGCTTCCGGGTGGAGCTGCCGGACAGCCCGCCGCGGGAGTTCGACCTCACCGGGCTGCAGACCCCGGCCACCGGGCAGGTCGCGGGCAAGCTGGGCTTCGTGGTCTACGACGGCGACCTGAAGTGGACCGGCGACACCCTGGCGTTGAAGTCCACCAACGGGCCCGAGGCGGTCTTCTCGGACCCCAACCACCCGTCGGACGACGCGTTCAACTCCACCATCGAGGAGCTGACCCCGGCCGACCAGTTCGTCCGCAACCCGTACAACCGCAACAACTTCGGGTACGACTCCAACCGTTGGGACATCTCGCCGTTCCTGCGCAACGGCGACACCAGCCTCACCATCAAGTTCGACACCGACAAGGACGGCTACGACCTCGGCGTCTTCTACGCCTACGTGAACCTGGACGGCTCCCTGGAGGGCTGATCCGCCGCCACCGGCGAACGCCGCTGCCGCACCACCCGGACCCGGGGGTGCGGCAGCGGCGTTCCGCGCAGCAGCCGCTCGCAGGGGCGCTCGACCCACCGGTGGAGCGCGCCCGCCGCGGCCAGGGTCGCGGCGCCGAGCAGCAGGTCGACGGCGAGCAGCGCCGCCGTCCCGGACGGCCGCCCGAGCGTCCACAGCCAGCAGCGGATGCCGATCTCGTGCACCAGGTACCAGGCGTAGGACCACTCGCCGAGGCGCACCGCCGTCCGCCCCGCCAGCAGCCGCGGCCCGCCGCGCGGCCCGAGGTCGCGCCGGGCCGCGGCGGCCAGCAGGGCGGCGAACAGCGGCGCCGGGACGAGCTGGGCGGCGCTGTAAGGGCCCCACCACAGGGTGTCGGGCACGGCCGCGTGCCAGGGCACCAGCAGGACGTGCCAGCCGGCCGCCGCCGCCGCGGCCGCCGCCAGCGGCACCCGGGGGAGCAGGCCGTGCCGGACCGCCAGCCCGGTGGCCACCCCGAGCACGAACTGCGGGGTGCGGGTCAGCGGCAGGTAGTCCAGCAGCCAGCCGCGCAGCGCCGGGTCGGCCGGCAGCAGCGCGCCCGCCGCCCAGAGCGCCGGTCCCAGCGCCGCGCACCCGGCCGCCACCGGCAGCCAGCTGCGGCGGCGCGGTGCCAGCACCCGCAGCAGCAGCGGGAACAGCAGGTAGAACCAGGCCTCGGCGCCCAGCGACCAGGACGCCGGATTGCCACCGAGGACCGTCCCGGGCGCCCAGGTGTGCAGCAGCGGCAGCGAGCAGAGCGCGGCGACCGGGAGGACGGCCCGGCCGATCGCGGCGTCCGCGCCCAGGGAGAGCGCGGTGGCCAGCGCGTGCAGCGGCCAGATCCGGGCGAACCGGCGGCGGAGGAAGGACCGGGCGGGGGCGGGCGAGGCCTCGTACGTCCAGGCGAGGACGAAGCCGGAGAGGACGAAGAAGAAGGTGACGCCGGAGCGGCCGTACCAGGCGAGCGGTCCGAGCACCGGCAGCTCGCCGAGCTTGCGCGACAGGTGGTAGAGCACCACCAGCAGCGCGGCCCAGAAGCGCAGCCCGGTGAGCGAGGGCAGACGGCTGGGCATCGGGCGCTCCGGATCGGGAGGGGGCGGAAGGGCGGGGGAGGGGCCGGAGGGGGCCGGGAGGGGCGGGCGGAGAGGGGGGCGACGCCGGGTGAACGAGTGCGGCGGGCGCGGGGTCACGGACCGGACGCGCAACAGCGCGTAGCCTGCTGGGGCGGACGGACGGAGGGGCGATGGCGGTGGAGGAACAGCGGGCCGGCAGCCGGGTGAGCCGGCCGGAGATCAGACTGGTGCGGCGCGGGTTCACCGACCCGGCGCGGGCGCTGCGGCTGCTCGCCGAACCGGCGCTGGAGGGCCTGGCCGCGGACCCGGTGCTGCTGGACGCGCTCGCCGCCACCGCCGATCCCGACCTCGCGCTGCTCGGCCTGTCCCGGCTGCTGGAGGCCGCCGATCCGGTCGACCGGCAGACCCTGCGGGACACCCTCACCACCTCCAAGCCGCTGCGCGACCGGCTGCTGGGCGTGCTCGGCGCCTCCACCGCGCTCGCCGACCACCTGGCCCGGCACCCGCACGACTGGCACGTCCTGGTCACCTTCGAGCTGCGCGACATGCACCCCGGCCCGGAGGACTTCCGCCGCGCGCTCGCCGAGGCCGTCGCCGCCGCGGCCGCCGACCCGGACGGCCGCCCGGCCGACGCGCTGCGCGTCGCCTACCGCCGCTGCCTGCTCGCCGTCGCCGCCCGCGACCTCACCGGCACCACCGACCTCGCCCAGACCGCCGCCGAACTCGCCGACCTGGCCGGCGCCACCCTGCAGACCGCCCTCGACCTGGCCGCCGCCCAGGACCCGGCCGCCGCCGCGGCCTGCCGGCTCGCCGTCATCGGCATGGGCAAGTGCGGCGGGCGCGAGCTCAACTACGTCTCCGACGTGGACGTCATCTACGTGGCCGAGCCGCGCGAGGGCGTCGACGAGCAGGAGGCGGTCCGGGCCGCCACCCGGCTGGCCGCCGCACTCACCCGGCTGTGCGCCGACACCACCGGCGAGGGCACCATCTGGCCGGTCGACGCCAACCTGCGCCCCGAGGGCCGCAACGGCCCGCTGGTCCGCACCCTGGCCAGCCACCTGGCGTACTACCAGCGCTGGGCCAAGACCTGGGAGTTCCAGGCGCTGCTCAAGGCCCGCCCGGTGGCCGGCGACCAGGAGCTCGGCGAGGCGTACACCGCCGCGCTGGCGCCGATGGTCTGGCAGGCCGCCGCCCGGGAGAACTTCGTCGCGGACGTGCAGCAGATGCGCCGCCGGGTGGTCGACTCGATCCCCGCCACCGAGCTGGACCGCCAGCTCAAGCTGGGCCCCGGCGGGCTGCGCGACGTCGAGTTCTCCGTCCAGCTGCTCCAGCTGGTGCACGGCCGCACCGACGAGGCGCTGCGCAGCGGCAACACCCTGGAGGCGCTGGCCGCGCTCTCCCGCGGCGGCTACGTGGGCCGTGCCGACGCCGCCTCGCTGGACACCGCCTACCGGTTCCTGCGCTCGCTGGAGCACCGGATCCAGCTGCACCGGCTGCGCCGCACCCATCTGATGCCCACCGGCGAGGAGGACCTGCGCCGGCTCGCCCGCTCGCTCGCCCCGCTGATCAACGACGACACCAGGGCCGATCCGGTCGCCGCCCTCCAGCGGGAGTGGCGGCGGCACGCGGTCGAGGTGCGCCGGCTGCACGAGAAGCTGTTCTACCGGCCGCTGCTGGACGCCGTCGCCGAACTGCCGCCCGGCGCGGCCGGCCTGCGACCGGACGCCGCCCGGGCCCGGCTGGAGGCGCTCGGCTACGCCGATCCGGCCGCCGCGCTGCGCCACCTGACCGCGCTCGCCTCCGGGGTCAGCCGCAAGGCGGCCATCCAGCGCACCCTGCTGCCGGTGCTGCTCGGCTGGTTCGCCGACTCCGCCGACCCGGACGCCGGGCTGCTCAACTTCCGCCAGGTCTCCGACGCGCTCGGCCGCACTCCCTGGTACCTGCGGCTGCTGCGGGACGAGAGCGCCGCCGCCGAACAGCTGGCCCGGGTGCTGTCGGCCGGCCGGCTCGCCCCCGACCTGCTGCTGCGCGCGCCCGAGGCGGTCGCGGTGCTCGGCGACCCGCAGGGCCTGGTGCCGCGCGGGCGGGCCGCCGTGGAGCGGGAGGTGCTGGCCGCCGTCGGCCGGGCCGACTCCACCGCCGCCGCGGTGGCCGCCGTCCGGTCGGTGCGCCGCCGCGAGTTGTTCCGCACCTCCGCCGCCGATGTGCTCGGCCGGCTCGGCGAGGACCCGGCCGAGGCGCTGGAGACGGCCGGCGAGGCGCTCACCGCGCTGAACGCCGCCACTCTGCAGGGCGCGCTGCGGGCCTGCGTGGCCGGCTGGGAGGAACGCAACGGCGCGCTGCCGACCAGGATCGCGGTGATCGCGATGGGCCGGTTCGGCGGGCACGAGCTGGGCTACGGCTCGGACGCGGACGTGCTCTTCGTCCACGAGCCGCTGCTCGGCTCGCTGGAGGAGGACGCCGCGCGGGCCGCCCAGGCGGTCTGCCTGGAACTGCGCGCCCTGCTGGCCGCGCCGTCCACCGAGCCCCCGCTGGAGGTGGACGCCGACCTGCGGCCGGAGGGGCGCAACGGCCCGCTGGTGCGCTCGCTCGCCTCGTACGCGGCGTACTACCGGCGCTGGTCGCACGCCTGGGAGAGCCAGGCGCTGCTGCGGGCCGAGCCGGTGGCGGGCGACCCGGAGCTGGGGGAGCGGTTCCGGCAGCTCGTCGACCCGCTGCGCTACCCGGGCGCCGGGGTGCCCGAGCGGGACCTGCTGGAGATCCGCCGGATCAAGGCGCGGATCGAGGCCGAACGGCTGCCGCGCGGCGCCGACCCGACCACCCACACCAAGATCGGCCGGGGCGGCCTGGCGGACGTCGAGTGGACCGTCCAGCTGCTCCAGCTCCAGCACGGCCACGAGCTGCCGGGGCTGCGCACCACCCGGACCAGGGCGGCGCTGGCGGCGGCGGCCGAGGCCGGGCTGGTCGGGGCGGAGGACGCCGAGGTGCTGGACGGGGCCTGGGTGCTGGCCTCCCGAGTGCGCTCGGCGGTGATGCTGGTGCGCGGCCGGGCGGGCGACTCCTTCCCGGCGGACGCCCGGGAGCTGGCGGGGGTGGCCCGCTACCTGGGGTACGGGGCCGGGCACAGCGGCGAACTGGTGGACGACTACCGGCGCACCACCCGGCGGGCCCGGTCGGTGGTGGAGCGGCTGTTCTACGGGTAGCGGAACCCGGGAACGGCGGAGGGGCCCCGGATCACCGGGGCCCCTCCGCTCGTCCGTGCGGGCGCTAGCGCCGTGCGCTGCTCACCGCGGGTTCGCTCCACTGCTCGGGGACGATGACCGGCTCGGACGGCTGCTCCTCCCGGGCGGGCACCTGCGGGAGCCGGTAGACCCAGGAGTGGTAGAGCCAGCGGGCGGAGAGGAAGCCCACCGCCAGGCAGAGCAGGCCGCCGACGGCGTCCATCCAGAAGTGGTTGGCGGTCGCGACGATCACCACCAGGGTGGCCACCGGGTAGAGCAGGCCGAGCACCCGCACCCAGGTCCGGCGGGCCAGGAAGAAGATGGTCAGACCGCACCACGTCGACCAGCCGATGTGCATCGAGGGCATCGCGGCGAACTGGTTGGAGACGTGGGTGGCCGGGCCGGAGGCCATCGAGCCCCAGGTGCCGTGGGTCTTCACGGTGTCGATGAACCCGCCGTCGGTCATCAGCCGGGGCGGCGCCAGGGGGAAGAAGTAGAAGCCGACCAGGGCGATCGCGGTGGTGACGAACAGCACCGTGCGCACCGCGCCGTAGCGGCCCGGGTGCCACCGGTAGAGCCAGACCAGGACGCCGATGGTCACGACGAAGTGCAGCGTCGCGTAGTAGTAGTTCATCCCGGTGATCAGCCACCCGACGCTGTCGACCGCGTGGTTGATCGAGCGCTCCACGGCGATGCCGAGCGAGTGTTCGAGGTCCCAGATCCAGCCGGCGTGCTTCTGCGCCACCGACTCCTGCTCGGGGACGGCGTTGCGCACCAGCGAGTAGATCCAGTAGCTGAGGCCGATCAGCGCCAGCTCGAACCAGATCCGCGGCCGCGCCGGCGAACGGCGCTGCTCGCGGAGGCGGGCGCGCAGAGCGGCGGTACGGGTCTGGGCGGCGCGGGTGGCTCCGTCGGGCATGCGGCCGCCGTTCTCCTGGATCTCGGTCGGTTCCCCCATGGACGAGAAGTCTGCCAGACGTCCCGTAGCCGTCCGCTCATCCTCCGGAAGTGGATTCTTCACCGGCTGTCCCCCTTAGGAGGGAGGGGGTGGCTCCCACCGGGGGAGGGGGTGCGATCGGGTCTGGTGCGGACCGGTGGGACGGACATACGTCCCATTGTCATGCGGGGAGGGCCGGACGGCGCAATCGGGGGTGGGTAGGCGGCGGAGGCGGGGGGCGGGGGGCGGGGTCGGACCGTTTCACGCCCCTTTCGGTTCCATTCAATGTATGGAGTTGTCCGAAAACCGCCGGTGGCACGGCCGGAAAGGTGACGTGCCGCGCCCGTCCGGCGCTGTCCGCCGCCGTCCGGCCCGGGGGTGGGCCCTGAGCGCTGGTCAGTGCCCGCCGGGAGTGGCCGAACCGTCTCGGCGGGAATGAAAACGATCTTCGGAAGTTCTCGCCGCCGTAACACTGCCGTCTTCCTGGTGGACGTACGGGCCGGTAGCTAATCGGCCAATCCATGGCATGCATCTGTCATTAACGGCTCGTTTGCTGCCACGATTCCTCCGGCTGCAGACGTGGGGGCCCCACCCCCCGGTGCAGCTGTCAGAGGTGAGGAACAGCGCGTCCCTGCCGGAACACCGCTCTGCCACCTTGCTCCGCAACCGCACCCGCGCCGCGTATCGGCGGCGGGGGCCCCCACTGAGTCGCAACCGCGGCCAGGTTCTGTCCACCGCCGCGAACCCCGCGGCGGTCGGAAAAGGAGTCCGCATGTCCCGTTACGCCCACGCCCGGAAGGCAGCGGTTGTCATGGCCGCTACCACCGCGCTGCTGGTGACCGGTGTCCCGGTCATCGCGCAGGCGGCCGCCCCTGACGCGCCGGCGGCCGTTGCCGCGCAGCAGGCGAGCCGGGCCGAGCTGATCGCCTCGGCGAACCAGCAGACCGCCGGCATCGCCCAGACCCTGGGCCTGACCGGCGAGGAGAAGCTGGTCACCAAGGACGTCGTCCAGGACGCCAACGGCGCCCGCCACCTGCGCTACGAGCGCACCTACGCCGGACTGCCGGTGCTCGGCGGCGACCTGATCGTCCACCAGGACGCCACCGGTGCCACCACGGGCGTGACCAAGGCCAGCCAGGCCGCGCTGAGCGGCGTCAACACCACGCCGAAGCTCGCCGCGCCGAAGGCCCAGGAGGCCGCGCTGGCCGCCGAGGCCGGCTCCGCGCTCGACACCGCCCCGCGCCTGGTCGTCTGGGCCGCCGACGGCACCCCGAAGCTCGCCTGGGAGACCGTCGTCTCCGGCAAGGAGTCGGACGGCACCCCGAGCCGGCTGCACGTCGTCACCGACGCGGCCACCGGCGCGGTGCTGAGCAAGGTCGAGGGCATCAAGACCGGCACCGGCAACGGCGTCTTCGTCGGCACCGTGCCGCTGACCACCACCCAGAGCGGGTCCTCGTACCAGCTCAAGGACGGCACCCGCGGCGGCCAGTACACCACCGACATGGGGAACCGGACCACCGGCAACGGCACGCTGTTCTCGAAGTCCACCGACACCTGGGGCAACGGCTCGGCGAGCAACCGCGAGTCCGCCGCCGTCGACGCCCAGTACGGCGCCGCCGCCACCTGGGACTTCTACAAGAACACCTTCGGCCGCAGCGGCATCCGCAACGACGGCGTCGGCGCCTTCAGCCGGGTCCACTACGACACCGGCTACGTCAACGCCTTCTGGGACGACGGCTGCTTCTGCATGACCTACGGCGACGGCTCGGGCGACACCCACCCGCTGACCGAGCTGGACGTGGCCGGCCACGAGATGAGCCACGGCGTCACCTCCGCCACCGCCAACCTCAACTACTCCGGCGAGTCCGGCGGCCTCAACGAGGCCACCTCGGACATCTTCGGCAACGCGGTCGAGTTCTACGCCAACCTGTCCAAGGACAACCCGGACTACCTGGTCGGCGAGCTCATCGACATCAACGGCAACGGCACGCCGCTGCGCTACATGGACAAGCCCTCCAAGGACGGCCGCTCGGCCGACTCCTGGTACTCGGGCGTCGGCAACCTGGACGTGCACTACTCGTCCGGCGTCGCCAACCACTTCTTCTACCTGCTGGCCGAGGGCAGCGGCGCCAAGGTGATCAACGGCGTCAGCTACAACAGCCCGACCGTCAACAACATCAGCCTCACCGGCATCGGCCGGGACAAGGCCCTGCAGGTCTGGTACAAGGCGCTGACCTCGTACATGACCTCCACCACCAACTACGCCGCGGCCCGCACCGCGACGGAGAACGCCGCCAAGGACCTCTACGGGGCGGGCAGCCCCGAGGTGATCGCGGTCGGCACCGCGTGGGCCGCCGTCAACGTCGGCACCCTGCCGCCGGACCCGGGCGGCGTCACGGTCACCAACCCCGGCAACCAGAGCACCAAGGCCGGTACCGCGGTGAACCTGGCGATCAAGGCGAACGGCGGCACCGGCGCGCTGACCTACACGGCCACCGGCCTGCCGGCCGGCCTGTCGATCAACGCCTCCACCGGCGTGATCAGCGGCACCCCGACCACCATCGGCAACTCCAACGTCACGGTGACGGCCAAGGACTCGGCGGGCAAGACCGGGACCACCGGCTTCACCTGGGCGATCACCGACCCCAACAGCAGCTGCACCCCGGCGCAGCTGCTCGGCAACGCGGGCTTCGAGACGGGGACGGCCGCGCCGTGGACCGCCTCCAGCGGCGTGGTCGACAACTCGTCCTCGCAGGCGGCGCACGGCGGCAGCTGGAAGGCGTGGCTGAACGGCTACGGCTCGACGCACACCGACACGCTGTCCCAGACGGTCTCGATCCCGGCGGGCTGCAGGGCGACGCTGAGCTTCTACCTGCACATCGACACCGGTGAGTCGGGCACCACGGCGTACGACAAGCTGGCGGTCCAGGTCAACGGCACCACGCTGAAGACCTACACGAACGTCGACGCGGCCGCGGGCTACCAGCTGCGGACCTTCGACCTGTCGGCCTACGCGGGCCAGACGGTGACCCTGAAGTTCAACGGCACCGAGGACGCCTCGCTGCAGACCAGCTTCGTGATCGACGACACCTCGATCGCCACGAGCTGACCCGGCGCCGGTGAAGCCGGCGAGAACCAGGTGAGACAGGGGCAGGGCCCGGCGGGTGCGACCGTCGGGCCCTGTGTCGTGCGCGGGGTCTTGACGGGGCTTCGTGGCGATCAACCGGGAGAGCGGCCCGGTCACCCGGACCTTCCAGACCTCGCTGCCGGCCGGCTCCTACTGCGACGTCCAGCACGGCGACCCGGCGCCCGGCGGCTGCGCCGGCCCGTCCTACCCGGTCGGCGCGGACGGCCGGTTCACCGCCACCGTCGGCGCGGGCGACGCCGTCGCGCTGCACGTCGGCGCGCCCGGCGGCGGCACGGCGGTGACCGGTGGGGCGTCCTTCGCCGTCAACGCGACCACGGTCTACGGGCAGAACATCTACGTGGTCGGCGACAACGCCGCGCTGGGCGCCTGGGACACCACCCGGGCGCTGCCGCTCTCCTCGGCCGGCTACCCGGTCTGGAAGGCGGACGTCACACTGCCGGCCGGCACCGCCTTCGCCTACAAGTACCTCCGCAAGGACGCCTCGGGCGCGGTCACCTGGGAGTCCGGCGCCAATCGGACCGCCACCGTGCCGGCCTCGGGCAAGGTGACGCTGAACGACACCTGGCGCCCGTAGCCGCGCTCCGATCCGGGACCCTCGTCTCCGGCGGGACGAGGGTCCCTCCGCCGTCGCGGGTCATCCCCGGCCGATGTACGGCATGGCGCTCGCCATCACCGTCGCGAACTGCACATTGGCCTCCAGCGGCAGCTCCGCCATGTGCCGCACCGTGCGCGCCACGTCGGCGACGTCCATCGTCGGTTCCACCGCGACCCGCCCGTCCGCCTGCGGCACACCGCTGCTCATCGCGGCCGTCATGTCGGTGGCGGCGTTGCCGATGTCGATCTGCCCGCAGGCGATCCGGTACGGACGGCCGTCCAGGGACAGCGACTTGGTGAGCCCGGTGACGGCGTGCTTGGTGGCGGTGTACGCGGCCGAGCGCGGCCGCGGGGCGTGCGCGGAGATCGACCCGTTGTTGATGATCCGCCCGCCCTGCGGCTGCTGGGCCCGCATCTGCCGGAACGCGGCGCGGGCGCAGAGGAAGGCACCGGTGAGGTTGAGGTCGACCACCGCCCGCCACGCCTCGACGTCCAGCTCGTCCACGGTGGCCGCGGGCCCGAACGTCCCGGCGTTGTTGAACAGCAGGTCCACCCGTCCGAAGCGCTCGACCGCGGCCCCGAACAGCGCGTCCACGGCGGCCGCGTCGGTGACATCGGTGGGCACCACGGCCGCCCCCGTGCTGATCGACGCGGCGGTCTCCCGCAACGCCCCCTCCCGCCGCCCCGCCAGCACCACCCGCCACCCCCCGACGGCGAGCTCGACCGCCACGGCCCGCCCGATCCCACTGCCGGCTCCGGTGACGACGGCGACGCGTTCCAACACGGCGGGCTCCTCCACACGGCGGCGTTGCGGGTGATCACTCGGTCATACCGGACAGCACCGCGATCCGGCGACGCAACTCCGACACTCGGCCATCCGCGGCCGCCGGCGCAAGGTGCCCGGACTGCTTCCGGGGCCCGGCGCGCGCTCCGTCGGCGGGGTGTGCGCTCGCCCGATCGGGGGGTGGTGGGGGTGGGGCGGTGGACGGTTCCGGGACGGACCCGTCGATCGGCGGGGGAGGGGCCCCGCCGGTCGGCAGGGGTGGCGGGGGGCTTTACCCGATCGGGAACAAACATTGGATCGGTGCTGGCCAACGCGCAACCGGGGCACGGCCGCCCACGTCATAAGATCGCAGGACGGCGCGCCCCCGGCGAGGGCGGCGCGCAGCCTCCCGGGGGTCCCGCACACAGTCGCGCCCCGGGCCTGTCCGGCCCCACCCGGGGGCCACCGCCCGGCTCCGTGGGAGCGGGCGCGACACCGGTCGGAGAGTCCTCACCGTGCAGCCGCAGTCCTCCCGTTCCCGCGCCGTGCTGACCGGCGCCACCGTCCTCACCCTGGCCGCCGCGCTGGCGGCCTGCGGCAGCGCGGACGGCGGGAACGCGGGGACGTCGGGGGACGCGGCGAAGGGCGGCACCGCCCCGGTGGCGGCCACCGGATCCTCCTCCGCGCCCGGGTCCCCGGCGGCGGGTTCGAGCTCCTCCGCGGCCGCCCCGGCCACGACGGCGCCGGTCACCACCGCTCCGCCCGCGCTGTCGGGCAAGGTGCTGATGCCCACCGGCCCGCAGGCCGCGTTCACCAAGGCCAGGGACACCGCCGCCGGGCAGATCACGATGACCACGCTGACCGGCCCCAAGTCCGGGGTCACCGGCAAGGTGTGGGTCTGGCTCCCGCCGGAGTACAACGACCCCAAGTACGCGAAGACCGGCTTCCCGGTGCTCACCCTGTACGCGGGCGGCCAGAGCGCCGGCTACAACACCTGGACCGACAACCAGCTGCCGATCCAGGAGGTCGACGCCGACCTCGCCAAGCAGGGCAAGGCGCACCCGTTCATCATGATCATGCCGGTGCAGAACCTGGAGTCCAACGAGGCCAAGGCCCTGGAGTGCGCCGACATCCCGGGCCAGCCCAGGATGGGCACCTGGATGGCCGAGGACATCCCCGACTTCGTGCGCGCCAACTTCCGCACCGTGAAGGGCCGGGACGGCTGGGGCCTGATGGGCGCCTCCACCGGCGCGTTCTGCAGCGCCAAGCTGGCCCTCCAGCACCCGGACAAGTTCAAGGCCGCCGTCCCGATCGACGGCTACTTCAACCCCGACTCGCCGCTCTGGAAGGGCCACGACAGCGAGCGCCAGGCCAACAGCCCCGACCTGCTGGTCACCCAGGGCAAGGCCGACGTGCGGATGCTGGCCACCGCCGGGGGCGCCAACGCGTACGAGATGAAGCTGGTCAAGGCGTGGGTCGCCAAGGCCGCGCCGCCGCTCACCGTCGAGTACTGGGAGCAGCCCGGCGGGAAGCACCTGACCAGTGACTTCAAGAAGATGATCCCGGACACCCTGCAGTGGCTCAGCAAGAACCTCGCCGGGCCGCAGAGCGACTGAGTCCGGAGGGGGCGGAAGGACCGGAGGGGGCGGGAGGGCCTTGAAGGGGCGGGCTCAGCGGACCGCCGAGTCCCGCCAGCCCTCGTCGACCGCCCGGACGAACCCGGGCGTCGCGGCGAGGCCCCGTACCGCCTCCAGCGGCAGGGGGGTGTAGGCCCCGTCGACGGGGGCCGAGTCGAAGCTCAGGACGAACTTGCGGCCCTGCGCGGTGACGAGCCAGATCCAGACCGCCTTCGGCTGGTCGCGGTACGCCGGGTGCAGGACCCAGGCCAGCGCGCCGTCGGGGAGCGGGACGGTGAGGCAGTCGGTGCCGAAGGGGTCCGCCGGGTCGCCGTTCGGGAGCTTCTGGGCGGTGCAGGGCGATTCCCGTTCGTCGGGGGAGCCGACGAGTCCGTTGAACTCCCGCATGAACCTGACCCGGCCGTCGTTCGCGCGGTGCATCGTGAACTCGCGGGAGCTCGCGTTCTCCTCGATCCCGGTGACGCCCGGCAGCGGGTGGTCGCGCAGGAACCGCAGCAGCTCGGCGTGGCCGGCGGCGCTGAGCTGCCAGTCGGCGGCCACCGGGTCCGCGCTGTTCGGGGCGACCGGGGTGTCGGTCGCGCTCGGGGTGGCGGCTGCGGACGGGGTCGGATCGGTGGTCGGGGTCGGCATCGGGGCTGTCGTCGGGGCTGTCGTCGGGGCCGCGACCGGGGCGGTGGGCCCGGAGCGGCCGGTCACCGCGACGCCGGCGGTGGCGACCGCCGCCACCGCGACCGCCGCCGCCGTCACGGTCAGCAGGCGCCGCCGCAGCCGCAGCCGGGCACCGGCCCGCCTCACCTGCGGACCCACCGGCGGCACGGCGGGCTCCCGCTGGTCCAACACCGTGCGGAACAGCGCGCCCATCTGCTCGGCGCCGAACTCCCGGTCCTCCCGGTCCTCCTGGCCCATGGCCCTCCCTCTCCTCGTCAGCCCGTGGTGATCGGTCAGCCCGCGGCGATCTCGTGCACCGAGTCGCCGAGGATCGTCCGCAGTTGGGACAGGCCCCGGTTGGTCGCGGACTTCACCGCGCCGGTGCTCTGCCGCAGCGCGGCCGCCGTCGACTCGATCGACTGGTCCTCCCAGAACCGCAGCACCAGCACAGCCCGGTAGGCCGGGCTGACCTGGGCCAGCGCCGCGAGCAGTGCCAGCCGCCGCTCCGGGTCGGCCTGCGGCCCGGTGCGCCGCCCGCCGCCGCGGCCGTCCTCCAGGAGGGCGGCCAGATCCGGTGCGGTCACCTCCTGGGAGCCCCGCCGCCGCCGGATGTCGATGTAGGCGCGGACCAGCGTCGTCCGGGCGTAGCCGTACGCCGCCTCCGGCTCGCGCAGCCGCGGCCAGCGGGCGTAGAGCTTCACCAGCGTGGTCTGCACGAGGTCCTCGGCGAGGTGCCAGTCGCCGCAGAGCAGATACCCGGTGCGGCGCAGCGCGGCGTACCGGCCCGCGACGAACTCGTCGAACGTCCGCTCCTGATCCGGTGACATCCGGCCTCGCTGTTCCTCGTCGGCTTCCCGGTGCGGAGTGTGGCGCACCCTCGTCCTGATACACGGGACGAGTGCGGCGGAATGTTGCGCCGCGTTCGCCGACGCGTCCGCCAGGACCGGTCGAACAGCCGCTGAGCTGCACGTCAATCGGACATTGATTCGCCTCTGATGTCCTCTCATCACTGTGGTGGGAGCGCCATCCCGCCTGGTGTGCCAGGCCGAGCCAAGCCCTTGTCCGAGCGTGAAAAGAGTGCCATGCCCCTCCACCTGCTGCCCGTAGCGTCCCCGGTCTCCCCGGCCGTGCCCGCCCAGGGCGGGCCCGTGCACGAGCACATCGCCGACGAGGAACCGCAGGACGTCCGCTTCGCCGGACTTCGGCTGGTGCACTCCGCGCTCCGCCGGGACCTCGCCAGACTGCCCAACGCGCTGCGCCTGCTGCAGCCCGGCGAGGACGAGAAGGGCGCCGCGCTGCTGCGGCACTGGACCTTCGTCACCGCCATGCTGACCTGCCACCACGAGCAGCAGGACACCCGGATCTGGCCGATCGTGCGCCGGTTCGCGCCCGAGCTGCGGCTGCTGCTGAACTGGTTGGAGGCGGACCACCACAACCTCGACCACTCGTTCACCCGGGTCACCACCCTGGTCCGGATCGCCAGCCGGGACACCGGCTCGGTCTGGCCGGTGGCCTACGCCATCGAGGACCTGGCGGCCCGGCTGGAGACCCACCTGCGGATCGAGGAGCGCCAGCTGCTGCCGCGGATGGAGCGGGTCTTCGCGGACAACTCGCGGGTCGGCAGCCTGCCCGAGCTGCTGGACGTGCTGCACTCGGCCGAGGGCCCGGGCAGCCCGGACGCGCTCGCCTGGCTGCTGGACGGCGTCGAGCCGCCGGTGGTCGAGCGGCTGCTCGCGGACTGCGACGACCTGGTGGCCCGGCACTGGCCGCACTGGCAGGCGACCTACCAGCGGTGCACGGCGCCGCTGTGGGGCGCGCCCGGCGCGTGGGAGGTGACGGGCGAGTGAGCGGCGGGGTTTTTCGCGGGCGTTGATCTACGCGCGTGGCAGGTGCCTGTGGCGTATGCCCGGCAGTGCGGGTTCGGCACACCCGGTGCACCCGGCACATCGGGTGCACCCGGTGCACCCGGTGCACCCGGAGCGCTCGGCGCCTTCAGCGCAGGCCGAAGCGGGCCAGGTACCCCGGCAGGTCGGCCGGGTCGTGGGTGGCCAGGCCCAGGTAGCCGTCCGGCCGGACGACGAACAGGCCCGGCCCGTACGCCTGCTCCGCGACGCCGCCGTCGACGCGGTGTCCGCGCACCCCGGCGGGCAGCCGCGGCAGGGCGCGGCCGATCGCGAGCACGGTGAAGTGCGGGCCGCGCAGCAGCTCGAAGAGCCGGCGTCCGGCCAGGGCGCCCGCCGGTGCGCCGTCCAGCCCGGCGCCGTCCAGCGGGGCGTCGGGGGCGCGCTCGCCGGCCCGTAGCGCGTCCTCGGGCAGGCCGGGGCGCGCCTCCACGGTCAGCGGGCCGTCCTCGTAGCCGAGACCGAGCTGCTCGGTGCGCGGGCCGCGCCGCAGCCCGCCGGCCCGGACCCCGCCCGCGCGGTGCAGCCGGGTGGAGATCTCCAGGACCTCGGCGGCGATCGGCAGCCGCTCCTGCTCGTAGCTGTCCAGCAGCGCCTCGTCGGCGCCGTGCCGCAGCACCTGGCCGAGCTTCCAGCCCAGGTTGTACGCGTCCTGGACGCTGGTGTTGAGGCCCTGGCCGCCGGCCGGGGAGTGGATGTGGGCCGCGTCGCCGGCCAGGAAGACCCGGCCCTCCCGGAACCGCTCGGCGAGGGCCGCCCGCGGTCGGAAGCCGGACGCCCAGTGGACGGCGCCGACGGCGGACTCCGGCAGGTGGGTGCGGGCGGCGACGGTCCGCCGGACGCCCTCCGCCGAGGTGTCGGGCTCCGCCGGGCCGCTCGCGCCGGGGGCACCGCCGTCCGCCGCGTCGAATCGGGCGAACAGCTGGAAGGCGGTGGTGCCCGGCAGCGGGCAGAGCAGCAGCGGGCCGCCGGGCGCCTTCGGCCAGACGTGCCAGTTCTCGCGGTCCAGGCCGTCGATCTCGACGTCGGCGACCAGGGCGGGATGCGGGTCGACCCGCTCGCCCGCCATCGGGATGCCGACCGCCCCGCGGACGGTGGAGCGGCCGCCGTCGGCGGCGACCAGGTAGCGGGCGGCGACTGTGCGCCCGGTGCCGTCGGGGCCGGTCAGCCGGGCCTCGACCCGGTCGGGGTGCTGCTCCAGAGCGCTCAGCGCGGTGCCGAAGGCGACCTCGCCGCCGAGTTCGCGCAGCCGCTCGTAGAGCAGTTCCTGGGTGCGCCACTGCGGGATCATCCAGACCGCCGGGAACGGCACGGTCGGGTCCGGCTCGGCGCGCCCGACGAGGTCCCACTCGCCCTGCCGCTCACCGTCCTCCCAGTTCACCATGCGCGGGTAGGGGCGGCCGGCGGCGTGCACGGCGGCGAGCAGCCCGAGGTCCTCGAAGACCTCCTGGGTGCGGGGCTGGAGGCCCTTGCCGCGCGAGCCGGGGAACAGCGCCGGGGCCTGCTCGACCAGCAGCGCGGACACCCCGCGCCGGGCCAGGTCGCAGGCGAGGGTCAGGCCGGTCGGCCCGGCGCCGACGATCAGGACGTCGGTCTCGTTCCGGTTCTGGGCGTGCGCCATCGCACACTCTCCTTAACGTCGTTAAGCGGCGGACGTCCAGAAGCATCGACTTAACGGTGTTAAATTGTCAATGCCGGAACGACAGCAGCCACCCGGAGGGAAGTGCGGCATGCCGCCGAAGCTGGACCGCGCCCAGGTGGTCGACGCCGCCCTGCGCCTGCTCGACGAGACCGGGCTGGACGGGCTCACCCTGCGCCGGATCGCCACCGAGCTGGACGTCAAGGCCCCCGCCCTGTACTGGCACTTCGCCAACAAGCAGGCGCTGCTCGACGAGATGGCCACCGAGATGCTCCGCCGGATGTCCGCCGGGGCGCCCGCCCTTCCCGACGACTGGCGGGAGGCCGTCATCGGCACCTGCCGCGCCCTGCGCGCCGCGCTGCTCGGCTACCGGGACGGCGCCAAGGTCTTCAGCGGCACCCGGCTGACCGACGCGGGCCACTCCGGGCAGCAGCACGCGCTGCTCGCCGTGTTCGACCGGGCGGGCTTCGAACTCGGCGACGCCGTCCTGGCCTTCACCACCGCGTACGCGTTCACCGTCGGCTTCGTGATCGAGGAGCAGGCCGTCCACCCGGTGCCGGGGGAGCGGGCGCCCGGCTACGACCCGGAGCGGCGGGCCGCCGGCATCGAACCCGAGCACGCCCTCGCCGCCGCGGCGAGCCGGGAGCTCTTCGGCGACTTCGAGCAGCGCTTCGAACGCGGCCTGGCGATCGTCGTCGCCGGTATCGGCGCTTCGCTCCCGTTCGCACCAACTCCCGTCAACCCCTAGGGGTTTCCCCTCGGGGGTGCGGGCGGCCGGGGGTCCGGCGCCTCCGGGGCGGGCCAGGGGCCGGGTACCGCCGCCGGCCGACGACCGGCGCCCGCCGCGGGCCTACCGTCGGAGCCATGACCAGCGCGCCCACCGCCACGCACCAGGAGCACCGTCCGACCTCTCCGCCGTCCCGCCGCCGGCCGGCCGCCCGTTCGGCCGCCCTCGCGGCCGGCGCCGTGCTGCTGCTCGGCGCCGGTCTCACCGCCTGCAAGGGCGGCGTCGCGCTCTGCCTCGACGACAACAGCTGCGAGGTCGCCGTCCGCACCGAGAACGCCGACTCCACGTACAGCGCCGAGGTCTTCGGCGGCGACAGGACCCTCAGACTGACCGTCGGCCGGATCACCGACACCACGGCCGAGGTCCGACTCGGCGACGAGACCAAGACGCTCACCGAGGGCACCGAGACCGTCATGGGCCCCGCGACGGTCACCCTGCGCCACGCGAACGCGCGCGAGCACACCGCCGAGGTCCGCGTCGTCCGCTGACCCCTCCCGCGACGGGCCCGCCGGTGCGGGAGGGCGCGGGGGGGGGGGGGGGGGGGGGGGGGGGGGGGCGGCGCCGGCACGGCCGGCGGCGGGTGTGCCCCGGGTTCGGGGGGGCCGCTATCGCCCTGACAGGCCGGCCCTCC
>NZ_JBHVIV010000057.1:0-60205 GCF_042799475.1 Kitasatospora sp. NPDC057692
AGCGACACCCCCGTCATCACCCTCGACGCCCGCCGACGCGACAGCGCCAAGAGCGCCCTCATCACCCTCGTCGAACACGCCCTCCTCGCCCGGCTGCGGTGAACCGGGGGCACTGCCCGACGACGCACCGCCCGACGACGCACGGCCGCACGGCGCGGCCCGCGGACCCTCCGGTCCACGGGCCGCGCCGTTCTGCCCCGCCCCCCGCGGGGCGCTACGCGGCGTCCGGCTCCAGGCCGGCCCGCAGCAGGCCGTGGGTGTAGGCGTCCTCCAGCGCCAGCCAGGAGGCGGCCACCACGTTGTCGGCGACCCCGACCGTGGACCAGGAGGCGGTGCCGTCGGAGGTGTCGATCAGCACCCGGGTCTTGGAGCCGGTGCCGTGCTGGCCCTCCAGGATGCGGACCTTGTAGTCCACCAGCTCCAGCTTCGCCAGCTGCGGGTAGATCCGCTCCAGCGCGGTGCGCAGCGCCCGGTCCAGGGCGTCGACCGGGCCGTTGCCCTCGCCGGTGGCGATCATCCGCTCGCCCTTGGCCCAGACCTTGACGGTCGCCTCGTTGCCGGCGTTGCCGCCCGGGCCCTGCTCGCTGATCGTGCGCCAGGACTCCAGCGCGAAGAAGCGCTCGCGCCGGCCGCGCACCTCGTCGCGGAGCAGCAGCTCGAAGGAGGCGTCGGCGGACTCGTAGGTGTAGCCGAGGTTCTCCTGCTCCTTGACCTTGGCGACCACCCGGCCGGCGAGGTCCCGGTCGGTGGAGAGGTCGTAGCCGAGCTCCTTGCCCTTGAGCTCGACGGAGGCGCGGCCGGCCATGTCGGAGACCAGCATCCGCATGGTGTTGCCGACGGTCTCCGGGTCGATGTGCTGGTAGAGGTCCGGGTCGACCTTGATCGCCGAGGCGTGCAGGCCGGCCTTGTGGGCGAAGGCGGAGAAGCCGACGTAGGGCTGGTGGGTCGAGGGGGTGAGGTTGACCAGCTCGGCGATCGCGTGCGAGATCCGGGTCATCTCGGCGAGGCTGCCGGGCGGCAGCACCCGGCGGTCGTACTTGAGCTCCAGCGCGCCGACCACCGGGAAGAGGTTGGCGTTGCCGACCCGCTCGCCGTAGCCGTTGGCGGTGCACTGGACGTGGGTGGCACCGGCGTCGACCGCGGCCAGGGTGTTGGCGACGGCGCAGCCGGTGTCGTCCTGGGCGTGGATGCCGAGCCGGGCGCCGGTCCGCTCAAGGACGTCGGCGACGATCTCGCGCACGCCGGAGGGCAGCATCCCGCCGTTGGTGTCGCAGAGCACCACCACCTCGGCGCCGGCCTCGTGGGCGGCGCGGACCACGGCGAGCGCGTACTCCCGGTTGGCCCGGTAGCCGTCGAAGAAGTGCTCGCAGTCGATGAAGACCCGGCGGCCCTGGGCGCGCAGGTACGCGACGCTGTCGCGGACCATCTCCAGGTTCTCCTCCAGGGTGGTGCGCAGCGCCAGTTCGACGTGCCGGTCGTGGGACTTGGCGACCAGCGTGATCACGGGCGCGCCGGAGTTCACCAGCGCGGCGAGCTGCGGGTCGTCGGCGGCGCGGCCGCCGGCCCGGCGGGTGGCGCCGAAGGCGACCAGCCGGGCGTGCCGGAGGTCCAGCTCCTCGGCGGCGCGGGCGAAGAACTCGGTGTCCCGGGGGTTCGCACCGGGCCAGCCGCCCTCGATGAAGCCGACGCCGAACTCGTCCAGGTACCGGGCGATGGCCAGCTTGTCGGCCACCGTGAGGTTGATGCCCTCGCGCTGGGCGCCGTCGCGCAGGGTGGTGTCGAAGACGTGGAACGCTTCGTCGGGGAGGTTGCTCGCCTGGGTCATGACCCTGGGTTCTCCGTTCCGGGAGGTCGGTTACTGCTCTGCCGGTTCTGATCCGGCTCCACTGTCCAGCATCCCGCGCGCGCCCGGTGTCCCTCGGCCCCTTGTGGGGGCTCCGGCCGGTCCGGGGGAAACAAAAAGACCTCTCGCGGGTGCGAGAGGTCTGCGCGCGGGTCTGGACGCTGGTGGTCGCCCCGCATCGGGTGGTGCGGTGGCGGTCACTGCGGACCGGCGCGCCTGCTGCTAATAATCAGCGACAGCGAGGACACGCTCGCAGTCTAGGCACATCGTCCGGTGCGCGGCCCGCCCGTCTCGCGATCCGGGACGGGCGGGCCACGGCGTCGGCGTCAGACGATCTTGTGCAGCCAGCCGTGGGTGTCGGGGGCCTGGCCGCCCTGGATGGCGAGCAGCGCGCGGCGCAGCTCCATGGTGACCGGGCCGGGCTCGCCGGCGCCGACGGTCCAGTCGCCGCCGTTGGACTTCACCGAGCCGACCGGGGTGATCACGGCGGCGGTGCCGCAGGCGAAGACCTCGGTGAGGGTGCCGTCGGCGTTGCCCTGCTTCCACTCCTCGGTGGAGATCCGGCGCTCCTCGACGGCGTAGCCGAGGTCGGCGGCGAGCTGCAGCAGCGAGTCGCGGGTGATGCCGGGCAGCAGCGCGCCGGACAGCTCGGGGGTGACGATCCGGGCGTCCTTGCCCTCGCCGAAGACGAAGTAGAGGTTCATGCCGCCCATCTCCTCGATCCACCGGTGCTCGGCGGCGTCGAGCCAGACCACCTGGTCGCAGCCCTTGGCGGCGGCCTCGGCCTGGGCGACCAGGGAGGCGGCGTAGTTGCCGGCGCACTTGGCGGCGCCGGTGCCGCCGGGGGCGGCGCGGACGTAGTCCTCGGAGAGCCAGACCGAGACCGGCTTCACGCCGCCGGAGAAGTAGGCGCCGGCCGGCGAGGCGATGATCATGAAGAGGTAGGAGTTGGCCGGGCGGACGCCCAGGCCGACCTCGGTGGCGAACATGAACGGGCGCAGGTAGAGGCTCTGCTCCGGCTCGTTCGGGACCCAGGCCTGCTCCTGCTGGACGAGCAGCTCGACCGCCTCGACGAAGGTCTCGGTCGGCAGCTCCGGCATCGCCAGCCGGCGGGCCGAGGCCCGCAGGCGGGCCGCGTTGGCCTCCGGGCGGAAGGTCGCGATCGAGCCGTCGGCCTGGCGGTAGGCCTTGAGGCCCTCGAAGATCGCCTGGCCGTAGTGGAGGGTCATGTTGGCCGGGTCCATCTCGATCGGCGCGTAGGGCGCCAGCTGGGCGTCGTGCCAGCCCCGGCCCTCGGTCCAGCGGATGGTGACCATGTGGTCGGTGAAGACGCGACCGAAGCCGGGGTTGGCCAGCCGGGCCTCCCGCTCCGCGTCGGACAGCGGGTGGGCGGAGGGCTTGAGGTCGAACGTGATGGGCGCCTGGGTGGGCGTGCTCATGGCTGTATGTCCTTCACCGTGGGGTTGGTCCGGGCCGCCTCCGCCGGTGAACGCTCCCGGTGCACCACACCGGAAACGGACGCACGACGACACGGCCCACTGTCGATACTCGCATCCAGAGGGCCGTGCCGAACAGCCGCGGTCTCCTTCGAGATCCGCAAGCTGCCGTTATGGGGTCCGGCCCTGCGGGGGCCGGAACACCGTCTGTCGGGTTCCGGCCTCCTAGGCGGATACTCGGGCGGCGAGCGCGTCGCCGACCTGGGCGGTGGTGCGGGTCCCGGTGCGCCCGGTGAGGTCCGCGGCGACCGCGTCCTCGATCCGGGCGGCCTCGGCCGGGTACCCGAGGTGGTCGAGCAGCATGGCGACCGACAGCACGGTGGCGGTCGGGTCGGCCTTGCCCTGGCCGGCGATGTCCGGCGCCGAGCCGTGCACGGGCTCGAACATCGACGGGAAGGCGCCGCTCGGGTTGATGTTGCCGCTGGCGGCCAGGCCGATCCCGCCGGTGACGGCGGCGGCCAGGTCGGTCAGGATGTCGCCGAACAGGTTGTCGGTCACGATGACGTCGAACCGCTCGGGCTGGGTGACGAAGAAGATGGTCGCCGCGTCAACGTGCAGGTAGTCGGTGGTGACCTCGGGGAACTCCCGGCCGACCTGCTCGAAGATCCGGGTCCACAGGTGGCCGGCGTGCACCAGCACGTTGTTCTTGTGCACCAGGGTCAGCTTCTTGCGCGGGCGCGCCTGGGCCCGGCGGTAGGCGTCGCGCACCACGCGCTCGATGCCGAAGGCGGTGTTGAGGCTGACCTCGGTGGCCACCTCGTGCTCGGTTCCGGTGCGCAGGCTGCCGCCGTTGCCGACGTACGGGCCCTCGGTGCCCTCGCGGACGACCACGAAGTCGATCTCCGGGTCACCGGCCAGCGGGCCCGCCACCCCGGGGAAGAGCCGGCCCGGGCGGAGGTTGATGTGGTGGTCGAAGGCGAACCGCAGCTTGAGCAGCAGCCCCCGCTCCAGCACGCCGGACGGCACGCTCGGGTCGCCGATGGCGCCGAGCAGGATCGCGTCGTGGGACTTGAGCTCCGCCAGGACACTGTCCGGGAGCGTCTCACCGGTGCGGTGGTAGCGCCGGGCCCCGAGGTCGAACTCGGTGGTCTCCAGCTTCACATCGGCGGGAAGCACCGCCCCCAGGACCTTCAGGCCTTCGGCCACCACTTCCTGGCCGATACCGTCACCGGGGACGACTGCGAGACGAATCGTGCGAGACATGCTCGGAGGCTACTCCGGTGTCCCACAGCCTGACATCCGGCGTCCACCATCCGGACAGTGGGCCCCCGGGCCGCCTCAGGTGAGATCGATGTCGACCGGGAAGGGGCGGTCGAGCTTCAGCTGCTTGTGGTGGATGCCGGTCAGCCCGTAGAGGCGGGTCGCCGGGTCCAGCTCGTAGGTGTGGACGATGGCGTGCCCCTCTTCGTCGCTCTCCACGCGCCAGAAGTGCGCGATGCCGGCGGCGGCGTACTTGCGTGGCTTGACCTCTCGATCGCGCTCCCGGGACTCCGTGGACACGATCTCGACGGCGAGCAGGACGTCCTGCGCTTCGCAGTAGGTTCCCTCAGGACCGGTGTCCGCGTTCTCGTTCACGACGGTGAGATCCGGCTCGGGCCGATTCCGCAGGTTCAGCCGGATCGTCATCTCCCGCCACACCTGCCACCCGTCCGGTACGGCCGCCTCCAGGGCTCGTTCCAACCTGCGGAGTGTGCGCATGTGGAAGAGGGTCTGCGGGCTCACGAAGATCAGGCTCCCGTCGAGCAGCTCGGTGTGCGGCGGGAGATCCGGCAGCCGGTCGAGGTCCTCGGCGGTGTAGCCACCGACCGGGGGCCGAAGCCAGTCGGGGTACGGCGCGACGCTCATGGTTCCTCCCATACGGGCATCCTCGTGGCCTTTCTCAGGCTACTCGGCCCGATCCCCCCGGGACTTCATCCTTTCGAGGGGCGTGCACAGATCCGTGCACGCCCCTCGGCAGCTCCTAGGGCAGGGTCAGGACCTGGCTGCGGTGGGCCTCCGGGTTGAGGTGGTGGAGGAGGAGGATCCGGGACCGGTCGCCGGAGGTGCGGCGGATGTCGAGGACGGTGGCGGGGCGGACGGGGGCGGCGATCGCGGTGGCGCCGCCGGGGACGGTGCGGATGTCGACGGCGGGCTGCAGGACGTCGACGGCGAGGGTCGGCCGGGCGCCCTCCAGGCCGATCGCGGAGAAGGCCTCGGCCGGGTCCGGGGTGCCGGAGCCGGTGAGGCCGGACCACAGGGCGTAGTGGACGGTGCCGTGGCCGGCGCCGATGCCCGGCAGGGCGGCCAGGCGGACCGGCAGGACCACCGCGTCGGAGTCCAGCAGGGCGGTGTCGGTGTCGCCCCAGCGGGCGTTCAGCGGCTGGACGTCCAGCTCGGTACCGGTCCGGGCGTCCAGCGAGCGGGCCACCAGGACGTCGCTGCCGCGCAGCCGGTCGGCCTTGACGATCACGTCGGTGACGCCGTCCCCGTCGGTGTCCAGCGAGGCCCGGACGGCGAACAGCCCGACCGGGGTGGCGGCCGGCGCCCAGACCTGGGCGCCGAGGTAGAGCCGGCCCTCGGCGAGCGGGTCCCCGGCGACGGCGGGCGCGTCGGTGGCGGCGCCGACCGCGCGCAGGTTGGCGGCCCGGTCGCCCGCGTGCTCGACGCAGAGGTCCGCGAGGTGCTCGGCCTCGCCGGTGCTCCCCTCCGGGACGTAGCCCGCGCCGGGACCGACCGCCGCCCCGCTGTCCGGCGGGCAGTCCGGCCAGCGGTCGCCCTCCCCGCCGAGGGCGAAGGCGCTGAGCAGGCCGGGTCCGCCGCCGGGCGTGCCGGTGCCGGTGAGGGCGGCCAGCGCGCCGCCGCGGGCGGTGCGGACCGGGGTGGTGGCGGCCAGGTCGGAGGCCGCCCGCGGGGCGGCGAACAGCGGCACCCGCAGCCCGGGGGCGGCCGGGTCGTCCGGGGTGAGCAGCAGCCGGCCGGAGAGCTCGCCGCGGTAGCTGCGGGCCCGGCCGCCCTGGAGGGCGGCGGTCGTCGGGTCGGGGGCCCGGTCCAGCGCCCCGGGCACGCTGAGGGTGACCCGCACCCGCGCGGCGCCGCCGGGCGGGACCTCGACCCGGGCGGGCGCGAGCTCGAAGCGGGCGCCGGGCACCTCGGTGGCGGCCGCGTAGCCGGTGCGGTACGCGACCGGGGCGGCGGAGAGGTTGCGCACCTCGACCTCGCGGACGAGGTCCAGCGGCCCGGTGACGGCCACCGGGCCGAAGGAGACGCCGACGGCGCCCTCGACCGCCCCCTCCCCCGCCGCGTAGGCGACGGCCGGGGTGCGCACCGCTCGGTCCACGGCGGCCCGGCCGGCGCCGGTGCGCTCGGGCCCGTAGACCGGGCCGGTGCCGCCGTCGCCGAGCCAGGTGTCCCCGGCGGTGTTCATCAGCGCGGCCTTGACCTGCTCGACCGTCCAGTCCGGGTGGACGGCGCGGACCAGCGCGGCCAGCCCGGCGACGTGCGGGGTGGCCATCGAGGTGCCGTCCTCGCGCTGGCCGCCGGTGCCGCTGCCGACCAGGGCGGACCAGACGGTCTCGCCGGGGGCGGCGAGGTCCGGTTTGACGACGCCGGGTACGCCGATGCCGCGCGAGGTGAAGTCGGTGAGGGTGTCGAGCCGCTGCGGCTGGTCCTGGGCGACGGCGCCGTGCAGCGGGTCGCCGGGCGCCGCGAGGCGGACCCGGACCGGCCCGGCGGCGGCGCCCGCGCGCAGCCGTTCGCCGTCGGCGCGGCCGAGCAGCGCGAGCGGCACCCGGTCGTTGCCCGCGATCTCGGCGAGGTGGTCGTCGTCGGCGGCCAGGACGGCGCCGATCGCGCCCGCGTCGGCGACGTGGTCGGCGCGCGGGCCGGAGCCGCAGGCGCGCTCGGACTCCCGGGTGCTCCAGGCGAGCACCGCGATCCGCCCGGCGAGCCGCTGCCGGTCCGCCTCGGAGAAGGCCGCGCAGCCGTCCGGCTGGTCGGCGGGCAGGACGAGCTCGCCGGTGACGTCGGCGGTGGACCAGTCCCGGTAGCGGGCGCTCCAGTGGGCCGGGACGACGCCGGCGAGCGGCGCCGGTTCGAGCACGGTGATCCCGTCGGCGTCGCCGTGCGGATCGACGGAGGCCGCGACGGCGACGGCCCGGGCGGCGGTGCCGGGGCTGCCGCCGATGCCGTACACGTCGCCCTCGTTGCCCGCGGCGGCGACCACCACGGTGCCGAGCGCGGCGAGCCGGTCGACGGCGAGGGCGTCGGCGTCGTCGGTGGAGCCGAAGCGGCTGCCGAGCGAGAGGTTGAGGACGTCGAGGCGGTCGCCCGGGTCGCCGTCGCCGTCCGGGTCGGCGGCCAGGTCGAGGGCCTGGCCGAGCTGGTCGGTGGAACCGTCGCAGCCGAAGACCCGGATCGCGTACAGCTGGGCGCCGGGCGCGGCGCCGGGGCCGACCTTGAAGCCGGCCGGGTCCAGGCCGGGCCGGTAGGGGCCCCGGTAGGGCTGCCCGTCGGCGGTGACGCCCAGGCCGGCGGCGGTGCCGGCGACATGGGTGCCGTGGCCGTTGCGGTCGCAGTCGATCGGGTTGTCGTCGGGGTGCGGGTCGGGCTGGTAGTGCGGGGCGCCCGGATCGGGCTGGTAGTCGTCGCCGACCAGGTCGCGGCCGCCGACCACCTTGGCGCTGGGGAAGAGCCCGGCGGGCGCGGGCAGGGCGCCGTCGACGGACCGGAACGCCTCCTCGGTGCCCGGACCGCCGAAGTCGGCGTGGGTGTAGTCGATGCCGCTGTCGGCGACGCCGATCCGCACCCCCTGCCCGGTGCTGCCGGCCGCCCCGTCCTGGGACGGGCCGCCCGCCCAGACCGCGGGCGCGCCGGTGACCGGCACCGAGTGGGCGTTGTCGCGCCGCTTGCGGACGATCGGGTGCACGGCCGCGACCCCGGGCAGGGTGCGCAGCGCGGGCAGCCGGCCGGCCGGCGCGCTCACCGCGAGGCCGGTGACCAGGGTGCGGGTGCGGTAGATCTCCCGGGCGCCGGGGACCGCGCCGTGGACGGTCTCGGCCAGCCGGTCCAGCGCGGCGGAGGCGCGGGACCGCTGGGCGGCGCCGGCCCGGGCGGCCTCCCGGCGGGCGGTCTCCGGGGAGCGCCGCTGCCGTCGGGCCTCGTCGCCGGCCCGCCGCCAGACGGGGGCGACGGGCTCGGTGGCGAGTTCCAGCAGGACGGGGACGGGCCGGTCGGCGACCCCGGCGGGCGGGGCCGGCGGCGGGCTGCCGGCGGCCGGGGCGGCGCCGGTGAGCAGGGCCGGTCCGGCCAGCAGGGCCAGCGCGAGGCCGATCCGGGCGAGCGGTCGGCGGACGGTCGGACGACGCATGGGGTCCTCTCCCCCGGCCGGGGGTACCGATCCGCACGCCGTGTGCCGCTGACGCCCGCCCGTGCGGCCGTCGATCGCCCTCCCGGGGGCCCCAAATTAGGAATATCGCGCCGGTCGAGGCGAGCAACCTCCCCCGAACGGTGGCAAGTTGCACCCCTTGGGGTGACATCCCGTCGGCCCGTTCGGCTCATTCGGCGGATGAACGCCACCGGGCCCGGGGCGACCGGAGCGGCGTCAGTGGTGGCCGGTCGCGCCGCCGTTGTCGCGGCGGTCCAGCGCGCGCTGGAGCGCGGCGGCGGCGAAGGGGTTCGGCTCGGCGGCCCGGCGGCGCCGCGGGACACGGGTCTGCGGGGCGGCGGGGGCGGAAGCGGCGTGGCGGTCGGCGGTCGGGGGCATACCGGGGCTCCTTGGTTCGATACGCGCCGTCGGGACGGACGCGGCGGAGGGGAGGAGAGGGGTACACCGGGCGGGGATCACCTGCCCATCGGGCGTACTCAGGCGCACGGGCCGCACTCCCTGGCTACAGGGGCGGCGCACCGTACGGCTTCCACCACCGTACGACTCCGGCCCGGCGGTGTCTGCACGAATACTTGGATTTCCTACTATCTGAGACGGCCGTCACCCGGAGATACGCACCAGGGCCCGGACCGCCGTGCGTACGGCGGTCCGGGCCCTGGTGGGAGGGTGCCGCGGGGTGCGGCGCGGGGCTCAGGCGCCCAGGTCGACCGAGCGCGCGAAGCGGGCGCCGATCTCGGCGGCGATGGCCGACAGCACCTCCTGCGGGATCTCGCTGTCCACGGTGAGGGAGGCCAGCGCGCCGCTGCCGTCGCGGGCGACCTGCATGCCGGCGATGTTGATGCCGGCGTCGCCGAGGTGGCGGCCGAGGACGCCGACCACGCCCGGGCGGTCCTCGTACTTGAAGAAGGCCATGTGGTCGGTGAGCGCCACGTCCACGTCGAAGGCGTCCACGCCGACGATCTTCTGGACCTGCTTGGGGCCGGCCAGCGTGCCGGAGATGGCGATCTCCTCGCCGTTCGCGAGGGTGCCGCGCACGGTGATGACGTTGCGGTGCTCGGGGCTCTCGCTGGAGGTGGTCAGCCGCACCTCGACGCCGCGCTCCTGGGCGAACAGCGGGGCGTTGACGTAGGACACGGTCTCCGCCACGACGTCCTCGAACACGCCCTTGAGGGCCGACAGTTCGAGCACCTTGACATCGTGCTGGGTGATCTCGCCGCGCACCTCGACGTCGAGCCGGACGGCCACCTCGCCGGCCAGCGCGGTGAAGATCCGGCCGAGCTTCTCGGCCAGCGGCAGGCCCGGGCGGACGTCCTCGGCGATCACGCCGCCCTGGACGTTGACCGCGTCCGGCACCAGCTCGCCGGCCAGCGCCAGGCGCACCGACCTGGCGACGGCGATGCCGGCCTTCTCCTGGGCCTCGTCGGTCGAGGCGCCCAGGTGCGGGGTGGCCACCACGGTGTCGAGGGCGAACAGCGGCGAGTCGGTGCACGGCTCCTTGGCGTACACGTCCAGGCCGGCGCCGGCCACCCGGCCGTCGAGCAGGGCGCTGAGCAGCGCCTCCTCGTCGACGATGCCGCCGCGGGCGGCGTTGACGATCCGCACGGTCGGCTTGACCTTGTGCAGCGCCTCGTCGCCGATCAGGCCGATGGTCTCCGGGGTCTTCGGGAGGTGGACGGTGATGAAGTCCGAGACCTCCAGCAGCTCCTCCAGCGAGACCAGCTTGACGCCCATCTGGGCGGCGCGGGCGGCCTGGATGTAGGGGTCGTACGCGACGATCTTCATGCCGAAGGCGGACATCCGCTGGGCGACCAGGACGCCGATCCGGCCGAGGCCGACGACGCCGAGGACCTTCTCGCTCAGCTCCACGCCGGTGTACTTGTTGCGCTTCCACTCGCCGCCCTTGAGCGCGGCGTTGGCCGGCGCGATGTTGCGGGCGACGGAGATCAGCAGGCCGCAGGCGAGCTCGGCGGCGGTGACGATGTTGGAGGTCGGCGCGTTCACGACCATGACGCCGGCCTTGGTGGCGGCGGAGACGTCCACGTTGTCGAGGCCGACGCCGGCCCGGGCGACGACCTTGAGCTTGCGGGCGGCGGCCAGCGCCTCGGCGTCGACCTTGGTGGCGGAGCGGATCAGGACGGCGTCGACGTCCGCGATCGCGGTCAGCAGCTCGGTGCGGTCCGCGCCGTTGCAGTGGCGGATCTCGAAGTCGGGGCCAAGGGCGTCGACCGTGGCGGGCGAGAGCTCTTCGGCGATCAGAACTACGGATTTGCTCACGACAGTGTTGTCCTTAACTGTCCGGTTCCCCCGGGCACGAAGGTGGCGTGGAGGGCGGGGGAAGGTGGCATGCCGCGTAGGTAGACGCACGACGCTGTGGGCCTGACGCGCACTCGGAAGTGTATCGACGGGCTGGGTACCGGGCTGCTCCCGTCCGGCGAAATCACCCGGACGGGAGCAGCCTAGTTGTACAAGGGCGTTACAAAATCGAGAGGGTCCGATTCAGCGAGCGCCCCGGACGGCTCAGGCCTCTTCCTTGACCCAGCTCATCAGCTTGCGGAGCTTCTTGCCGGTGGTCTCCAGCAGGTGGTCCTCGTCGGCCTTCTTGTACTCGTTGTACTTGGGCAGACCGGCCTTGTACTCGGCGATCCAGGTGTTGGCGAAGGTGCCGTCCTGGATCTCGGCGAGGACCTTCTTCATCTCGGCCTTGGTGGCGTCGGTGATGATCCGCGGGCCGGTGACGTAGTCGCCCCACTCGGCGGTCTCGGAGACCGACCAGCGCATCTTCTCCAGGCCGCCCTCGTACATCAGGTCGACGATGAGCTTCAGCTCGTGCAGGCACTCGAAGTAGGCGATCTCCGGCTGGTAGCCGGCCTCGACCAGGGTCTCGAAACCGGCCTTGACCAGGGCGGCGGTGCCACCGCAGAGGACGGCCTGCTCACCGAACAGGTCGGTCTCGGTCTCCTCGGTGAAGGTGGTCTTGATGACGCCGGCCTTGGTGGCGCCCAGGCCCTTGGCGTAGGACAGCGCCAGGTCGAAGGCCTTGCCGGAGGCGTCCTGCTCGACGGCGACGATCGCCGGGACGCCGCGGCCCTCCTCGTACTGGCGGCGGACCAGGTGGCCCGGGCCCTTCGGGGCGACCATGCAGACGTCGACGTCGGCCGGCGGCTTGATGAAGCCGAAGCGGATGTTCAGGCCGTGGCCGAAGAACAGGGCGTCGCCGGCCTTCAGGTGCGGGGCGATGTCCGCCTCGTAGACGTCGGCCTGGATCGGGTCCGGGACCAGGATCATGATGACGTCGGCCTCGGCCGCGGCCTCGGCGGGGGTGACCACGCGCAGGCCGGCCTCCTCGGCCTTCTGGCGGGACTTGGACTCCGGCTTCAGGCCGACGCGGACGTCCGCGCCCGAGTCGCGCAGGGACAGCGCGTGGGCGTGGCCCTGGCTGCCGTAGCCGATGACCGCGACCTTGCGGCCCTGGATGATGGACAGGTCGGCGTCGTCTTCGTAGAACAGCTCGGCCACGGGGGCACATCTCCTTGCGAGTGGTTTGCACGGGTCCGGGTCGGTTCCTACCGTATGCGGACCCGGTGAAGGGGTGGGGCGGTACTCGGGGTGTAGCAGGGCGGCGCGGTCAGGCGCTGCGGTCGAGGGCGCGCAGCGAGCGGTCCGTGATCGAACGGGCGCCGCGCCCGATGGCGACCAGGCCGGACTGGACCAACTCCTTGATGCCGTAAGGCTCCAGCATCCGGAGCATGGCTTCCAGCTTGTCCGAGCTTCCGGTGGCCTCGATGGTCACCGCGTCCGGGGACACGTCGACCGTCTTGGCGCGGAACAGCTGGACGATCTCGACGATCTGCGACCGGGTCTCGTTGTCGGCGCGGACCTTCACCAGGACCAGTTCCCGCTGGATCGCAGCGGACTGGTCGAGTTCGACGATCTTTATCACGTTGACGAGCTTGTTGAGCTGCTTGGTGACCTGTTCCAGCGGGAGGTCCTCGACGTTGACCACGATGGTCATCCGGGACACGTCCGGATGCTCGGTGGGGCCGACGGCGAGGGAGTCGATGTTGAAGCCCCGACGGGAGAACAGCGCGGCGATCCGGGCGAGCACGCCGGGCTTGTTCTCGACCAGGACGGACAGGGTGTGCTTGGACATGGGTCGTGGGTTCCCTTGGTCGTTCCGGAGGGGGCTCAGTCGAGGTCGTCGCCGAAGTCGGGGCGCACCCCGCGGGCGAACTGGATCTCGTCGTTGCTGGTGCCGGCCGCGACCATCGGCCAGACCATGGCGTCCTGGTGGACGATGAAGTCGATGACCACCGGGCGGTCGTTGATCTCCATCGCCCGCCCGATCACCGCGTCGAGGTCCTCGGGGCGCTCGCAGCGCAGGCCGACGCAGCCCATCGCCTCGGCGAGCAGGACGAAGTCGGGGATCCGGGTGCCCTGGGCGGGCGGCTCGATGCCGTCGTGGCCGGGGCCGGAGTGCAGCACGGTGTTGGAGTAGCGCTGGTTGTAGAACAGCGTCTGCCACTGGCGGACCATGCCCAGCGAGCCGTTGTTGATGACCGCGACCTTGATCGGGATGCCGTTCAGGGCGCAGGTGACCAGCTCCTGGTTGGTCATCTGGAAGCAGCCGTCGCCGTCGATCGCCCAGACCGCCGTCTCCGGGCGGCCCGCCTTGGCGCCCATCGCGGCCGGCACGGCGTAGCCCATGGTCCCGGCGCCGCCGGAGTTGAGCCAGGTGCCCGGCTTCTCGAACCGGATGAACTGCGAGCTCCACATCTGGTGCTGGCCGACGCCCGCCGCGTAGATGGCGTCCGGGCCGACCAGGCTGCCGATCCGCTCGATGACCTGCTGCGGGGAGAGCTCGCCGCCCGCCGCGGGCTCGTAGCCCAGCGGGTAGGTGCGCTTCCACTCGTCGAGCCGCTCCCACCAGTCGCCGTAGTCGCCCTTGTGGCCGGCGTCGAACTCGGCCTGGACGGCGACGATGAGGTCGGCCAGCACCTCGCGGGCGTCGCCGACGATCGGCACGTCGGCCGGGCGGTTCTTGCCGATCTCGGCCGGGTCGATGTCGGCGTGGACGACCTTGGCGTACGGCGCGAAGCTGTCCAGCTTGCCGGTGACCCGGTCGTCGAAGCGGGCGCCGAGGGTGAAGAGCAGGTCCGCCTTCTGCAGCGCGGTGACGGCCGGGACGGAGCCGTGCATGCCGGGCATGCCCAGGTGCTGCGGGTGGCTGTCCGGGAACGCGCCGAGCGCCATCAGGGTGGTGACGACCGGGGCGCCGGTCAGCTCGGCGAGGATCCGCAGCTCGGCGGTGGCGCCGGCCTTGATGACGCCGCCGCCGACGTACAGGACCGGGCGCTTGGCGGTCACCAGCATCTTCGCGGCCTCGCGGATCTGCTTGGCGTGCGGCTTGGTGACCGGGCGGTAGCCGGGCAGCGAGGTCTCGACCGGCCAGCGGAAGGTGGTGGTGGCCTGCAGGGCGTCCTTGGCGATGTCGACCAGGACCGGGCCGGGGCGGCCGGTGGCGGCGATGTGGAACGCCTCGGCGATCACCCGGGGGATCTCGGCCGGGTCGGTGACCAGGTAGTTGTGCTTGGTGATCGGCATGGTGATGCCGCAGATGTCCGCCTCCTGGAAGGCGTCCGTGCCGATCGCCTGCGAGGAGACCTGGCCGGTGATCGCGACGATCGGCACCGAGTCCATGTAGGCGTCGGCGATCGGGGTGACCAGGTTGGTGGCGCCCGGGCCCGAGGTCGCCATGCAGACGCCGACCCGGCCGGTGGCCTGCGCGTACCCGGTGGCGGCGTGGCCGGCGCCCTGCTCGTGGCGGACGAGGATGTGGCGCACCTTGGTGGAGTCCATCAGCGGGTCGTACGCGGGAAGGATGGCCCCGCCGGGGATGCCGAAGACGGTGTCCGCGCCGACGGCCTCCAGCGAGCGGATGAGCGACTGGGCGCCGGTCATGGTCTCGACGACGTGCTGCGGAGCGGGAGCGTGGGCGGCCGGGGTGTCCCCGCGGCGGGGGGCTGCGGCGTGCTCAGTCATCTGCCTGTCTCTTCTCGGTTCTGGCCGGCCCGGTGGTTGCGGGCCCCGGGGGTCGAGGGAGGGGGTCCCGCTTGCGGGCCGATCGCCGGCTCTGCCCCAATCGTCCCTTTCGAGGGGCCACGGGGCCAGGGGTCTTGCTGTGGTGGAACGGCGTCGGTGCAACAAAAAACCCCTCGTGCCCAAGGGCATGCGAGGGGTGGCGCGTCGGTCTGTCACGAGCGGGGCATGGCCCGCTCAGCCGACGCGCCCGCCAAGTACGAGAATTCGGGTGCGCATGGCAATGACCTTCCTCCCGTCAAGGCCCGGCTGTCAAGCAGGTGGGACGGCAGTCTCGCCATGCGGACCCGCTCCCGGACCGGGCACGGACTGGTGTTCGGGCAGGTCGGAGGGGCTGCGGTGGGCCGCGGCGCGCCCCGGGCCGCCCTCGGCGCGGCCGCCCGTCCGCGGATCCGCGGCCAGGTACGCCCGCCGGGCCGGCGGCGCCCCGGGCGGGCGCGGCACCGGGTAGGAGCGGCGGGCCAGCGCGCGCCGCAGCCGGGTCTCGTCCAGCGGTGCGGCGAAGGCCGAGCCCTGCACCTGGCGGCAGCCCAACTCCTGCAGCACGCCCACCTGGCGGGGCAGGTCGACGCCCTCGGCGCCGGTCACCAGGCCGAGGTCCCGGCCGAGCCGCAGGGCGTGCCCGGCGAGCGTGCGGGCGAGCGCGGAGTCACCCAGGTCGTGCACCAGCGAGCGGTCCAGTTTGAGGCCGTCGAGGGGCAGCCGGGCGAGCGCGCCGAGCGAGCCGCCGCCGGCCCCGAAGCCGGCCAGCGCGGTGGAGACGCCGAGCCGGCGCAGCGCGGCGAGCCGGCGGCCGAGTTCGTCGGCCAGCTCGTCCGGGCCCGTCCGGGCCACCTCGACGATCAGCTGGCCGCCGGGCAGCCCGCTGTCGCGCAGCGCGGCGGCCACCGTCTCGTACAGGCCGGGGGCGCAGAGCCGTTCGACGGAGAGCCGGACCGAGACCGGGACCGGCGGCGGGACGGGGCGGCCGCGGGCGGGCAGGCCGCGGCGCAGCGCGGCGGCGGTGACCGCCTCGCGGACCAGCCAGCGGGAGAACCGGGCGGCGGCGTCGCCGTGTTCGGTGGAGCGCAGGAACTCGGCGGGGGTGAGCAGCAGCCCCTGCGCGGAGCGCCAGCGGGCCTGCGCCTCGACGGCGGTGACCGCGCCGCTCGCGAGGTCCACCACGGGCTGGTGGAGCAGGGCGAAGCCGCCCTCCCGGACGGCCGCCCGGAGCCGTTCGTCCAGCTCGGTGCGGCGCTCCAGGTCGGCGCGCATGGCCGGGGTGTAGAGCATCACCCGCCCCTTGCCCTCGGACTTGGCGCGGTACATCGCGAGGTCGGCGTTGCGCATCAGCTCGTCGGCGGCGGCGCGCGGGTCGGCGGCCGGGCCGCGCTCGGGGCTGCCGAAGGCGATGCCGATGCTGGCGGCGACGCTGAGTTCGGTGCCGCCGATCCAGTACGGCTCGGAGAGCGCGGTGCGCAGCCGCTCGGCGAGCTCCTGGACCTGGAGGCGGCCGAGCGGGCCGCAGACCAGGGCGGCGAACTCGTCGCCGCCGAAGCGGGCGACGGTGTCCCCGCAGCGGACGGCGCCCTGGAGCCGGCGGGCGGCCTGGACGAGCAGCTCGTCGCCGACCTGGTGGCCGGCGGTGTCGTTGACCGCCTTGAAGCCGTCCAGGTCGAGGAAGAGCACGGCGACCCCGGCACCGGCCTCGTCCTGCGGCCCGCGGGCGGCCAGCGCGGTGCGCAGCCGCTGGGTGAACAGCGCCCGGTTGGGCAGGTCGGTGAGCGGGTCGTGGAACGCGTTGTGCTGCAACTGGGCCTGGAGCATGACCCGTTCGGTGACGTCTCGGCTGTTCAGGATGAGGCCGTCGCGGTACCGGTCGACGGTCGACTCCACGTGCAGCCACTCACCGGCGCCGGAGCCGATCCGGCACTCCACCCGGGCCGCGGGCAGCGGTTCGCCGCCCGGGTCGCGGTGGGCGGCGAGCCGGCCGCGGGCCAGGAAGCGGCGGACCTCCAGCAGCACCCGGTCGACGTCCTCGGGGTGGATCAGGTCGAGGAGGTTGCCGCCGACCAGCTCCTCCGGGTCGCGCCCGTAGACCCCGAGCGCGGCCGGGGAGACGTAGGACAGCACCCCGTTGGCGCCGGCGATCATGATGACGTCGCTGGACCCCTGCACCAGGGAGCGGAAGTGCGCCTCCTTGTGGGCGAGTTCCTGCGCCAGCGACAGGTTGTCGAGCAGCATGATGCCCTGCCGCAGGATCAGCGCCAGGCCGACGGTGCAGGCGGCCGAGGCCACCACCCGGTCCAGCGAGCGCCCGCCGAGGGCGTTGTAGAGGATCCCGGCGGTGCAGACGGCGGCGGCCGCGTACGGAGTGAGCGCGCTGAAGGTGGTGGCGACCCGGCGGCGCGGCAGTCCGCCGAGCGCGGGGTGCTCGCGCAGCGGGCGGCGCCAGCGCGGGGACCACGGCGCCCAGGCGAGCAGCAGGCTGCCGGCGAACCAGCCGGCGTCCAGCAGCTCGCCGGAGTGGTAGCTGCTGCGCAGTTCGGGCGAGGTGAACAGGGCGTCGCAGAGCACGGTGACGGCGAGGCCGACCATGGCGGTGTGGACGGCGGCCCGGTTGCCGTCCCGGCCGCCGAAGCGCAGGCCGACGACCAGTGAGACCAGCAGGATGTCCAGCACCGGGTAGGCCAGGTTGAGGGCCAGCCGCAGCGGGGAGCCGGCCTCGCCGGCGGCGGTGCGGCCGAGCGCGAGGCTCCAGCTGAGGGTGAACAGCGAGCCGGCCACCAGCCAGCCGTCGAGCAGCAGGCAGAGCCAGCCGGCGGCGGTGCGCGGGCGCTGGGCGAGTACCAGGACGCCGGTGATGGCGAGCGGGGCGAACAGCAGGAAGGCGTACTCGGCGAGCGAGTTCGGCGGCAGCGGGGTGCGCTCGACCAGCTCGTACCAGCCCCAGGTGCCGTTGCCGAAGGCGACCATGAGCGAGGAGAGGCCGAACAGCAGCCAGGCCGGGCGGGCGTGGCCGCCGACCGTGCAGCCGTACGCGAGGCAGGAGAGCGCGGCGGCGAGGGCGGCCGCGGCGAGGCCGAAGTCGCCCATGAAGACGGCGATCTGGCGCGAGCCCCAGCCGAGCGCCGCGCCGAGGGCGTAGGCGAGGCAGAGCACGCCGAGGACGGCTCCGGGCAGTCCGCGGCTGCGCAGCGCCCGGCGGAGCGGCCCGGGTCTGCCGCCCCCGGGCGCCGGCGGGGAGGGCGCGCGGAGGGCGTGCCGGGACGCGCCTCGCGGGGACCGGCCCGGCGGGGACGGGACCACGGCGGGCGGGCCGGTCACGGGCGGCGGGCCGTCCCCGAACAGGTCGGCGTCCGGCGCCGCCGGCCGTCCGGCTCCGGGCAGCACCGCGTCGGTGGAGCTCACTCGGCCTCTCCCCCTCCGGCCCGGGGCCTCGCGCCCCGGTCGCGGACCACCGGCCGCGCGCCTGGTGGCCGTACGCGGTGACCTGGCGCCCCGTCAGGGCGGTGGCCCAGGGGACGGGGGGCCTGCCGGCCGTCCCGCCACACCGATGTTCCCGTTCGGGACCCTACACCACTTCGGTCACTCAATGAGACGCACACTCAACTTAGAGTAATGGTCCGGGGGTGGGGAATTGCGCCCGATTCCACCGGAACGGGCCGGTTGGCGGGGGCGCACGGAGGGGGGCTCACGCGGCGCGCACGGGAGCACGGGACGGCGCCCGGGCGGCACCGGACGATCCGGGGCGGGCGGGCCGGCCCGGCCGGTGCCGCGCGGCGGGTGGACGGGCGGCGGGCCGGCGGCGCCCGGTCAGCGGCCGGCGGGGGCCAGATCCTCGGGGAACAGCCGCAAGCGGTGCGCCAGCGCGGCGGCTTCGCCCCGGCCGGCCACCGCGAGCTTGCCCAGGATGTTGGAGACGTGCACGCTCGCCGTCTTCGGCGAGATGTACAGTTCCTCGGCGATCTGCCGGTTGGTGCGCCCCCGCGCGAGCAATCGGAGCACGTCCCGCTCACGGGGGGTGAGGCCGAAGGACTCCCCCGCCGGCGGCGTCACGGCGGGTGCCGGACGGCCCGCGACGACCGCCAGGCCCGCCCGCTCGGCCAGCGCGTCGATCTCGGCGCGCAGCCCGGCGTCCCCCCGGGCGGACGCCAGGTCCCGCGCCTCCCGCAGCAGTCCGGCCCCGGCCTCGCGGCGTCCGGCCAGCACCTCGGCCTCGCCGGCCCGCAGCAGGGCGAGCGCCAGCGGGTACGGCAGCCCGGTCGGGCGCAGCAGCTCCACCGCGGCGGCCCAGTGCGTCGGGGTGTCCGCCCCCTCGGCCCGGGCCAGCTCGCCCTCCAGCAGCCGGGCCCAGCCGTGGTGCAGCGGCGCCGTCGGGGTCAGCCCGGCCGCCACCTCGACGATCCGGGCCAGCACCGCGGCCCGGCCCTCCGCGGCCTCCGGCAGGCCCCGGCTGTCCGCCTCGGCGCCCGCGCCGTCCACCAGCAGCGGGAAGAAGTCGGCCAGGTAGCCGCAGGGGAAGTCCCCGGCCAGAGCGGCCAGCAGCTCGGCCCGGGCCTCCAGCGGGCGGCCCGCCAGGGCGGCGAGGCGCACCGCGAGCCGGCTGATCGGTACCGAGTGCTGGATCTGGCCGACCCGGTTGGCCGCCCGGGCCTGGGCGAGCAGCGCGGCGGCGCCGGCCAGGTCGCCGCGGAGCAGGGCCAGCTCGCCGCGCAGCCGGTCCAGGTACTCGGCGTGGGTGCCGGTCGGGCTGGTCAGGTCCCCCTCGGCGAGCACCAGTTCGGCCTCGTCGATCCGCCCGAGGTCCACCAGCGCCTCGGCGAGGTTCCCGGTCAGGATGGTGCCGATGTTGCGCTGCAGGCCGTTGTGGCGGGCCGAGTCCAGGCCCTCCCGGGCCAGGGCCGCGGCCTGCTCGGCCCGGCCGAGGCCGCGCAGCAGCGAGGAGAGGTTGTTGAGGCCGCGCAGCAGCAGGTCCGGCGCGCCCAGCCGGCGGCTCGCCTCGACCGCCGCGGTCAGCTGCGCCACCGCCGCCTCCGGGTCGGCGTCCAGGTCGTTGCGCAACCCGCCGAGCGTCATCAGGGCGTGCTGCTCGACGGCGTGCGCGCCCACCTCGCGGGCGATCCGGGCGGCCCGTTCGGCGAGCTCGACCAGCTCGGGGCGGGGGTTGGAGAGCATGCCCGCGCCGGCGCCGAGGGCGAACACCTCGGCCTGCACGGCGGACGGCGGCAGGTTCTCGACCAGCCGGTGCGCGTAGGCGATCTCCTCCTCGTCGCCGGAGCGGCGCAGATGGCCGAGCATCCGGGCCCGGTTGATCCGGAACCAGGCGGCGCGGGCCGGGTGTTCGGCCTCGTCGACGAGCTTGAGCGCCCGCTTCGCCAGGCTCAGTCCGCGCTCCCGGTCGCCGCTGCGGCGGGCCGCGACCACCGCCTCGGCCAGCACGTCGATCAGGCAGAGCCGGTCGCAGTCCTCGTCGTGGTGGTCGGCGTCGCAGGAGCACGGCGGATAGGTCTCGGCCCAGTCGTAGGGGCGCAGGGTGCCGGCCAGTTGATCGCCGGGCACCTCGTCCCACAGCTCCAGGGCCCGCTCCAGCATGCGCAGTTGCTCGGCGAAGGCGTTGCGGCGGCGGGCCGCGCGGGCGGCGTCCAGCGCGGTCGGCAGCGCCCGGGCCGGGTCGTGCGCGTGGTACCAGTAGTTGGCCAGCCGGGCCGGCCGGACGTCGGCGCCGACCAGCTGCGGCTCGGCCTCCAGGGCCTCGGCGAAGCGGCGGTTGATCCGGTGCCGCTCGCCGGGCAGCAGGTCGTCCGAGACCGCCTCGCGGACCAGCGCGTGCCGGAACCGGTAGCCGTCGCCGTCCGGGTCCGGGCGCAGGATGTTGGCGCCGACGGCGGCCCGCAGCGACCCGATCAGCCGCTCCTCGTCCTCCAGCACGGCGGCGAGCAGGGCGTGCTCGACGCAGGAGCCGCCCTCGGCGGCGAGCCGCAGCACCCGCTGGGTCTCCTCGTCCAGCGCCTCGACCCGGACCAGCAGGATGTCCCGCAGGGAGTCGGTGAGCCCGGTCGAACAGCCCTCCCGGAGGGCGGTGGCCAGCTCCTCGACGAAGAACGGATTGCCCTCGGAGCGCCGGTGGACCCGCTCGACCAGCTGCCGGTCGGGCGCGGCGGTGCCGAGGATGCCGGCCAGCTGGGCAGCCACCTCGCCGGGGCCGAAGCGCTCCAGCTCCAGCCTGCGCACCGTGCGCAGCCGCTCCAGCTCGGCCAGGAAGGGCCGCAGCGGGTGGCGGCGGTGCAGGTCGTCGCTGCGGTAGGTGGCGACCAGCAGGACGCGGGACCGGTGCAGGGTGCGGACCAGGTAGGCGAACAGCTCCCGGGTGGAGCGGTCGGACCAGTGCAGGTCCTCGACGGCGAGCACGAAAGTACGGTCCGTGCCGAGCCGTTCGAACAACCGCGCGGTGTGCTCGAACAGCCGGGCCCGGCCGTACTCGTTGTTGGGTTCGCCGTCGGCCTCGCCGAAGTCGGGCAACAGCCGGGCGAGATGGCCCTCCATCCCGGCGGCGGCGCTCTCCAGCTCGACGCCCAGGCAGCGGTGCAGCCGGCGCAGCGCGGTGGAGAGCGGCGCGTACGGCAGCCCCTCCGCACCGACCTCCAGGCAGCCGCCGTCGGTGGTGAGCACGCCCTGGTCGTCGGCCCGGCGCAGGAACTCCTCCAGCAGCCGGGTCTTGCCGACGCCCGCCTCGCCGCCGATCAGCACGGTCTGCGGCTCGCCGCGCCCGGCCCGGCGCAGCGCGTCCGCCAGGTCGGTGAGCTCCGGGTCGCGGCCGACGAAGACGGGGCTCACCGAGTTCTGCTGCATGGAGGCGAGCATGCCACAAGGCCCCTGCGCGTTCCGAGGGGTTATCGCGCCGGGCGAACGCCCGGAGGGGGAGGCGCTCCCCTGTCGCGCCTCCCCCTCCGTTCCCCGCTCGGCACCGCGGTGCCGGTCCGTCAGCATTCGCCGGGGCGCACGGCGCGCCGCTGGATGCGCAGGCCGACGTTCGGCCGCCATCCGGTGCGCTCGGCGCCCTTCGCCGCGCGGACCAGGCGCTCGTGCTCGGCCTGGGCCCGGAGTTCGCGTTCCTGCTGCTTGATGAGCTCGTACTCGATCACGGTGGTTCCCCTGGTTCTTCGTCGCTTCCGTCTGCTGAGTAGAGACTCCTCTCCCAGGGGGGTGGCCGGCATCGGCAGGCTTCCGGATCTTCCGGGGCGTGCCCGCCTTAGACACCCGCCGGAGGAGACGGCGAAGGCCCGGCCTCACCCCTGTGCGGGGTAAGACCGGGCCTCAGGCGGCTAAGTAGGCCTTAGAGCGCCTTGGACACCTTGGAAACTCAGGCGCAGACGCCCGGCTTCTCCAGCGTGTGCCTACTGTCCCTCCACGGCGAGCCGCTCCAGGATCAGGTCCTTGACGCGGGCCGCGTCGGCCTGGCCGCGGGTGGCCTTCATGACCGCGCCGACCAGCGCGCCGACCGCGGCGACCTTGCCGTCGCGGATCTTGGCGGCGACCGCCTCGTTCTCGGCGATGGCCTGGTCGACCGCGGCGCCCAGCGCGGAGTCGTCCGAGACGACGGCCAGGCCGCGCTTCTCGACGATCTCGTCCGGCTCGCCCTCGCCGGCCAGCACGCCCTCGATGACCTGGCGGGCCAGCTTGTCGTTCAGCTTGCCCTCGGCGACCAGCGCGGTGACCCGGGCGACCTGCGCCGGGGTGATCGGCTGCTCGGTCAGCTCGGTGCCGGTCTCGTTGGCGCGCCGGGCCAGCTCGCCCATCCACCACTTGCGGGCCTGGTCGGCCGGGGCGCCGGCGGCGATGGTCTCCTGGATCGGCTCGACGGCGCCGGCGTTCAGCACCGACTGCATGTCCTTGTCCGACAGGCCCCACTCGGCCTGCAGCCGGGCCCGGCGCACGCGCGGCAGCTCGGGCAGCGCGGCGCGCAGCTCCTCGACCCACGCGCGGGACGGCGCGATCGGCACCAGGTCCGGCTCCGGGAAGTACCGGTAGTCCTCGGCGTTGTCCTTGATCCGGCCGGAGGTGGTGGAGCCGTCGTCCTCGTGGAAGTGCCGGGTCTCCTGGATGATGGTGCCGCCGTCGGTCAGCACCGTGGCGTGCCGCTGGATCTCGAACCGGGCGGCCCGCTCGACGCTGCGCAGCGAGTTGACGTTCTTGGTCTCCGAGCGGGTGCCGAAGGTCTCGGTGCCGTTCGGGCGCAGCGACAGGTTGACGTCGCAGCGCATCTGGCCCTTGTCCATCCGGGCCTCGGAGACGCCCAGCGAGCGGATCAGCTCGCGCAGCTCGGCGACGTACGCGCGGGCGACCTCGGGGGCCCGCTCGCCGGCGCCGGTGATCGGCTTGGTGACGATCTCGATCAGCGGGATGCCGGCCCGGTTGTAGTCCAGCAGCGAGTGGGTGGCGCCGTGGATGCGGCCGGTCGCGCCACCGACGTGGCTGGACTTGCCGGTGTCCTCCTCCATGTGGGCGCGCTCGATCTCCACGCGGAAGGTCGAGCCGTCCTCCAGCTGCACGTCGAGGTAGCCGTTGAAGGCGATCGGCTCGTCGTACTGCGAGGTCTGGAAGTTCTTCGGCATGTCCGGGTAGAAGTAGTTCTTCCGCGCGAACCGGCACCACTCGGCGATCTCGCAGTTCAGCGCCAGGCCGATCTTGACGGCCGACTCCACGCCCACCGCGTTGACCACCGGCAGCGAGCCCGGCAGCCCCAGGCAGGTCGGGCAGACCTGGCTGTTCGGCTCGGCACCCAGCTCGGTCGAACAACCGCAGAACATCTTGGTCTTGGTACCGAGCTCGACGTGGACCTCCAGGCCCATCACCGGGTCGTACGACGCGAGAGCGTCCTCGTAGGAGACCAGGTTCTTGACGCTCACAGCGTCCCCTTCACTCAAAAAGTCTTCGGTGGTGCGGGTCCGGCCGGTACCGCGGTACCGGCCGGACCCCACGGGCTAGCCCAGCAGGACGTCGTCGTCGCCGAGGCGGCGCAGCTCGCGTACCAGCAGGGCGGTGCCGGTGACCAGGGCGGCGGCGCCGATCAGGGCGTTGACGAGCTTGAGGGTGTCGCTCTCGTCGCGGGCCTTGCGGACGTCCTTCACGATGGAGATCGCGCCGAACGTGCTGGTCCCGATGGACAGCCACAGCCCGGGCTTCGAGTGCTTGAAGCCCTTGGCCTTCTCGATCTTGCTCACAGTGCCGGTGCCTCCTCCAGCAGGGTGTGCCCCCACTTGTCGTTGAGTGCGGCCTCGACGGCGCCGCCCACGCGGTACAGGCGGTCGTCCGCCATCGCGGGTGCGATGATCTGCAGGCCGACCGGGAGATTGTCCTCCGGGGCCAGACCGCAGGGCAGCGACATGGCCGCGTTGCCCGCCAGGTTGGACGGAATCGTGCAGAGGTCGGCCAGATACATCGCCATCGGGTCGTCGGCGCGCTCGCCGATCGGGAAGGCGGTGGTCGGCGTGGTCGGCGAGACCAGGACGTCCACGCCGGCGAAGGCGGCGTCGAAGTCACGGGAGATCAGCGTGCGCACCTTCTGGGCCGAGCCGTAGTAGGCGTCGTAGTAGCCCGAGGAGAGCGCGTAGGTGCCGAGGATGATGCGGCGCTTGACCTCGGGACCGAAGCCGGCCTCGCGGGTCAGGGCGGTGACGTCCTCGGCGGAGCGGGTGCCGTCGTCGCCGACCCGCAGGCCGTAGCGCATCGCGTCGAAGCGGGCCAGGTTGGACGAGGCCTCGCTGGGCGCGATCAGGTAGTACGCGGGCAGCGCCAGGGTGAACGACGGGCAGGAGACCTCGACGACCTCGGCGCCCAGCTCGCGCAGCAGCTCCACCGACTCGTTGAAGCGCTGCATGACGCCGGCCTGGTAGCCCTCGCCCGCGAACTCCTTCACCACGCCGATCCGCATGCCGCGGACGTCGCGCATCCGGGCGGCCTCGACCACGGCCGGGACCGGCGCGTCGATCGAGGTGGAGTCCAGCGGGTCGTGGCCGGCGATGGCCTCGTGCAGCAGCGCCGCGTCCAGCACGGTCCGGGCGCACGGGCCGCCCTGGTCCAGGCTGCTGGAGAAGGCCACCAGGCCGTAGCGGGAGACCGAGCCGTAGGTCGGCTTCACGCCGACCGTGCCGGTGACCGCGCCGGGCTGGCGGATCGAGCCGCCGGTGTCGGTGCCGATCGCCAGCGGGGCCTCGAAGGCGGCCAGCGCGGCCGCCGAACCGCCGCCGGAGCCGCCGGGGATCCGGGAGAGGTCCCACGGGTTGCCGGTGGTGCCGTAGGCGGAGTTCTCGGTGGAGGAGCCCATCGCGAACTCGTCCATGTTGGTCTTGCCGAGGATGACGACGCCGGCGTCCTTGAGCCGCGAGGTCAGGGTGGCGTCGTACGGCGGGATCCAGCCCTCAAGGATCTTCGAGCCGCAGGTGGTCGGCACGCCCTTGGTGGTGAAGACGTCCTTCAGCGCCAGCGGGACGCCGGCCAGCGGGCCCAGCTCCTCGCCCTTGGCGCGCTTCTCGTCGACGGCCCGGGCCGCGCCGAGCGCGCCCTCGGTGTCGACGTGCAGGAAGGCGTTGACCTTCTCGTCGACGGCCTGGATGCGGTCCAGGTGCGCCTGCGCGACCTCGACGGCGGAGACCTCGCCCTTGGCGATGGCGGTGGCCGTCTCGGCGGCGGTCCACTTGATGATGGGGGTGGGGATCAGGTCGGTCATCTCGGTCAGTCCTCCCCGAGGATCTGGGGAACGCGGAAACGCTGCTCCTCGGCGGCCGGGGCGCCGGCCAGTGCCTGCTCCGGGGTGAGCGACGGCCGGACCTCGTCCGCGCGCATGACGTTGGTCAGCGGCAGCGGGTGGGAGGTGGGCGGGACGTCCTGTCCGGCGACCTCGGAAACGCGGGCGACCGCGCCGATGATCACGTCGAGCTGCTCGGCGAAGTGGTCCAGCTCTTCGGCCTGCAACTCAAGACGCGACAGCCGAGCGAGGTGGGCGACCTCCTCGCGCGTGATGCCAGGCATGCAGCGATCCTCAGGGTGAGTTCTGGTGAGGCCCGGATCCGCCGTCGGGCGGCCCCGGGCCCGGGCCGGGAGCGGCCTGTCCGGCGCTCCCGTCCTCGTGGTCTGTGGCCCCCATCCTATGGGGCACGGCCGGGCCACCGGCCAACGACCAGCGGTGGGCGCGGGTCACCCCCGCCGCGCGGCGCCGCTCACTGCGGGCGGGTCGGCGCCCAACGCTGCTGCTGGGGCGCCTGGATCTCCACCGCGGCGGCCTGCACCGCCTGCGCCACCGGCGGCAGCGCGGGCTTGATCACCGGCGGCAGCCGGTCGGCGGAGGCGGCCGCGAGCCGCTCCACCGGCGGGGCTCCGGTGCGGTGCACCCGCAGCCAGGCGGTGGCCTGCTCGGCCGGCAGCGCCGCCGAGACCAGCCAGCCCTGCACCGCGTCCACGCCCATGCAGTTCAGCCGCTCCCAGGTCTCGTCGTCCTCGACGCCCTCGGCGACCACGGTCAGGCCGAGCGAGTGGGCCAGCTCGACCGAGCAGCGGACCACCGCCGCGTCGTGGTCGTCGGCGACCATCCGGGAGACGAAGGAGCGGTCGATCTTCAGCTCGCCGACCGGCAGGCTGCGCAGCCGCACCAGCGAGGAGTGGCCGGTCCCGAAGTCGTCCAGGGACATCCCGACCCCGTAGCCGCGCAGTTCGGCGAGGGTGTCGGCGGCCCGCCGGGAGTCGTCCAGCAGCAGCCGCTCGGTGATCTCCAGCTGGAGCGCGTGGGCCGGCACCTGGTGGCGCACGAGGTGGCCGGCGACCCGCTGGGCGAAGCCGGGGTTGAGCACGTCGCGCGGCGAGACGTTCACCGCGACCTGTACCTGCAGGCCCTGCTCGCGCCAGTGGGCGAGCTGCCCGACGGCGGCCTCCAGCACGTAGTCGGTGAGCCGGGGCATCAGGCCGCTCGACTCGGCGAGGCCGACGAACTCGTCCGGCGAGACCCGGCCCTGGCCGGGGCGCTCCCAGCGCAGCAGCGCCTCCAGCCCGACCACCCGGCCGTCGAAGGCGACCTTGGGCTGGTAGTGCAGCTGCACCTCGCCGGTCTCCAGGGCCCGCCGCAGGTCGCCCAGCAGGCCGATCCGGTACGGCGTGTCGGCGTCCTGCGCCTCGTCGTACTGTTCGACCGAGGTGCGCTCGTGCTGGGCGTGGCCCATCGCGACGTCGGCGCGGCGCAGCAGCGACTCGGCGTCCTGGGCGTGCTGGGGGAAGACGCAGACCCCCGCACTGGCCTCCAGGACGAGCAGCAGGCCGTCGAGGCGGATCGGCGCGGCCAGTTCGGCGATCAGCGCCTTGGCCACCTTCTCCAGCGAGTCCGGGCAGCCGATGCCGGGCAGCAGCACGGCGAACTCGTCGCCGCCCATCCGGGCCACCATCGGGCGGCCGCGGTAGTGCCGGGGCAGTCCGGCGAAGACGTCGTCGATGGACTCGCGGGTGGCGCTGCCGGCCGCCCCGCCGGAGCGCAGGGCCCGGTGCAGCCGGCGGGCGATGTGGACGAGCAGCCGGTCGCCGGCGGTGTGGCCGAGGGTGTCGTTGAGCGACCGGAAGCGGTCGAGGTCGAGCAGGATCAGACCGACGCTGTACCCCTCGGAGTGCTCGGCGATCGCCTCCTGGGCCGCGATGAGTAACGCCTGGCGGTTGGGCAGGTCGGTCAGGGGATCGGTCAGCTGGTCGCGCGCCCGGTCCCGGGCGATCCGCCAGGCGGCGACCAGGACGGCCAGCGGCACCGCGAACAGCGGCAGCAGCTCCGCTTCGTAGCGGTAGACCAGCACGGCCAGCGGGATGAGCGGCGCCGCGCCGGCCAGCAGCACGCCGAGCAGCAGGACGGCCCCCGCCACCCCCTGCGGCGGGCGTGTGGGCGCGCCGCCGGTCGTACGATCCATAAGCCCTGTCCTCCGTCGGGCCCGCCCCGTCAGGCCGCCTAGCGGTGAGGCACCGTACCGGTACCGGCAGCCTGCCGGGCATGGAGCGGCCCCGTGGGGCCCGGCTCAGCCGGTGCCCCCACCCCTGCTGACACTCTGTTGCGCTCCAGGGTATGCGCGGCCTCACCCGACGGGCAGACTTTCGGACAACCGGACATACGCCACCGAGCGCCCGGTGCCGCGCAGTGACACGATGCCCGATAACACTGTGCGGCAACGGGTGACGTTGCATCAGGACGATAACAAGCCGGATTCGGTGCTTCCGCGCGCGGGGTCAGCCCTCGGCGGGCTCCTCGGCCGCGTCCTCGGCCGACTGCTCGGCGGCGTCCTCAGCGGCCTCCTCGGCGGGCTGCTGCTCCGCCCCGTCCGCGTCCTTCTTCGCGGCGGCCCTCCTCTTCGCGGGCGCCTTCCTCACCGGCTCCTCCGGCGGCTCCGGCGGCAGCCCCAGGTGGACCCGGGCGGCGGCCGGGCCCTGCTCCAGCAGGACCGCGAAGCCCGCGTCGTCCAGGACCGGCAGACCCAGCTGGACGGCCTTGTCGTACTTGGAACCGGGGTTGTCCCCGGCGACCACGAAGTGGGTCTTCTTCGACACCGAACCGGTCACCTTCGCGCCCCGCGAGGTCAGCGCCTCCTTGGCGCCGTCCCGGGTGTGCCCGGCCAGGGTGCCGGTGACGACCACCGTCAGCCCCTCCAGCGGGCGCTCGCCCTCCTCCTCCGTCGCCTCCTCGGTGAAGCGCACGCCGGCGGCGCGCCACTTCTCGACGATCTCCCGGTGCCAGTCCACCTGGTACCACTCGATGATCGACCGCGCGGTGCCCGCGCCGACGCCCTCGGTGGCGGCCAGCCGCTCCTCGCTCGCCGCGAAGATCGCGTCCAGGTCGCGGAACTCCCGGGCGAGGTCCTGGGCGGCCACCGGGCCGACGTGCCGGATCGAGAGGCCGTTGAGGAAGCGCCAGAGCGGACGGTCCTTGGCCTTCTCGATGTTCTCCAGCATCAGGCCGGTGTTCTTCTTCGGCGCACCGGCGGTGGTGGCGAAGAAGAACACCTCCTTCTCCTCGCCGGTCTCGTCGTCGAGCTTCGGCATGCCGGTCTTCTGGTCGCGCACCAGCACCTTGATCGGGAGCAGCTGCTCGACCGTCAGGCCGAAGATGTCGCCCTCGTTGCCCACCGGCGCCTCGGTCGGCTCCAGCGGCTGGGTCAGCGCGGTGGCGGCGACGTAGCCGAGGCCCTCGATGTCCAGCGCCGAGCGCCCGCCGAGGAAGGCGATCCGTTCACGGATCTGGGCCGGGCAGTACCGCGCGTTGGGGCAGCGCAGGTCGATGTCCCCCTCGGCCATCGGCCGCAGCTCGCTGTCGCACTCGGGGCAGTGCGAGGGCATCACGAAGGCCTGCTCGGTGCCGTCGCGCAGGTCGTACACCGGGCCGAGGATCTCCGGGATCACGTCGCCGGCCTTGCGCAGCACCACGGTGTCGCCGAGCAGGACGTCCTTGGCCTTGACGATCTCCTGGTTGTGCAGCGTCGCGTACTGCACCATCGAGCCGGCCACCTTCACCGGCTCGGCGAGCACCGCGTACGGGGTGGCCCGGCCGGTGCGGCCGATGCCGACCTTGATCGCGGCCAGCTTCCCGGTGACCTCCTCCGGCGGGTACTTCCAGGCGATCGCCCAGCGCGGGGACTTCGAGGTGGAGCCGAGCCGGCCCTGCAGGGCGATCTCGTCCACCTTGACGACCACGCCGTCGATCTCGTGCTCGACCGAGTGCCGCTGCTCGCCGAAGTGCTTGATGAACGCCCGCACCTCGTCCAGCGTGCCGACCACCCGGTTGTGCCGCGCGGTCGGCAGGCCCCACCCGTGCAGCAGGTCGTAGGCGTGCGACTGGCAGTCGATGTCGAAGCCGGAGCGCGCGCCGATGCCGTGCACCACCATGTGCAGCGGGCGGGAGGCGGTGACCAGCGGGTCCTTCTGGCGCAGCGAGCCGGCCGCGGCGTTGCGCGGGTTCATGAACAGCCGGATCATCGCCCGGGGCCGCTTGCCCTCCTCGGCGCGCTCCTCGTTCTCCACCCGGCGGCGCTCGTTCTCCTCCGCGAAGGAGGCGTTGAGCGCCTCGAAGGCCTCGGTCGGGAAGTACACCTCGCCGCGGATCTCCACCAGCTCCGGGACGTTGTCGCCCTGGAGCCGGTGCGGGATCTCCTTGATGGTGCGGACGTTGGCGGTGATGTCCTCGCCGACCCGGCCGTCGCCGCGGGTCGCCGCCTGCACCAGCCGGCCGTTCTCGTAGGTGAGGTTGACGGCGAGGCCGTCCACCTTGAGCTCGCACAGGTAGTGGTGGTCGATCCCGGCCAGCTCGCCGGCGACCCGCTCGGCCCAGGCGGCGAGCTCCTCGTCGTCCATCGCGTTGTCCAGGCTGAGCAGCCGCTCCCGGTGCTCGACCGGGGCGAACAGCAGGGTCGGCGCGCCGCCGACCTTCTGCGAGGGCGACTCCGGGGTGACCAGCGCCGGGTGCTCGGCCTCCAGCCCCTCCAGCTCGCGCATCAGCGCGTCGAACCCGGCGTCGCTGACGACCGGAGCGTCCTGCTCGTAGTAGCGGGCCCGGTGGTCGGTGATCTCGGCCGCCAGCTCGGCGTGCCGCTTGCGCACCTCCGCCGGAACGTCCTCCCAGCCCTCGACAGCCACCACCGCAAGCCCTCCGTCAATCTCTCATTCCGGGTTGTCCACCAGGCTCCGGGCCGCCTTCACGCTGAGTGACAGCGCCGCGCGCGCATGGGACGGGGAGGCCCCGGCCAGCCCGCAGGTCGGCGTCACCAGCACACGACGGCCCAGCAGCTCCGGGGCGAACCCGAGCCTGCGCCACAACGTCCTGACACCCTGGACACTACCGGCCGGGTCGGACAGTGCCTGGTCGGTGGAGGGGACGACACCGGCGAAGATCACGGTGCCGGCCTCGACCGCCTCGCCGAGGGCGTCGTCCTCACGCTCGGTCAGCAGCGAGAAGTCCACCGAGACGCCCGCCACCCCGGCCCGGCGCAGCAGCGGCAGCGGCACCCGGGGCGAGCAGCAGTGCACCACGACGGGCGCGTCGAGCCCGCGGACCAGCTCCCGCAGCGCCTCCTCGGCGATCTGCCGGTCGACCGCCCGCAGCCGCTGGAACCCGCTGGCGGTCTTCACCTCGCCGGCCAGCACGGCGGGCAGCAGGGGCTCGTCCAGCTGGAGCACCACCTCCGCGCCGGGCACCCGCTTGCGGACGTCGGCGAGGTGGCGGCGCAGGCCCTCGGTCAGCGAGCCCGCGATGTCCCGGCAGGCGCCGGGGTCGGCGAGCGCCTTCTCGCCGTGCTTGAGCTCGACGGACGCCGCCAGCGTCCACGGACCGACCGCCTGGACCTTCAGCGCGCCCCGGTAGTCCTGGGTGAACTCCTCCAGCGCGTCGAGGTCCTCGCCGAGCCAGGAGTGGGCCCGCCGGGTGTCCCGGCCGGGGCGGTCGGCGAAGCGCCAGCCGCTCGGCTCGGTCTGCGCGAACAGCTCGACCAGCAGACCGGCGGAGCGGCCGATCATGTCGGCGCCCGGCCCGCGGGCGGGCAGCTCCGGCAGGAACGGCAGGTGCTCCAGCGCGCCGGTGGAGGTCCTGGCGGCCTCCCGGGCGTCGGTGCCGGGCAGCGAGCCGACGCCGGTGGCGGCGCCGACCAGGTCGGGGAAGGGGTGTCCGTTGCTCACCCGTCCGAGCCTAGTGCGCCGCCACCGCGCCTCCGCTCAGCGTCCGGGGCGGACCGTGATGTCGGTGATCTCCGCGTCCCGGGAGGCGTCCAGCGCCGCCAGGACCGCCTTCGCCACCGACTCCGGCTCGATCCACTGCCCGGCGTCGTACTGCTTGCCCTCCTGCTGGTGCACCTTGACCTGCATCGCGGTGGCGGTCCGGCCCGGGTACACCGAGGTGACCCGCACGCCGTTGCCGTGCTCCTCCAGCCGCAGCGCGTCCGCGAGCGCCTTCAGCCCGTGCTTGCTCGCCGCGTACGCCGACCACTCGGCGCTCGCCCGCAGCCCGGCGCCGGAGTTCACGAACACCACGTGCCCCTTCACCAGCCGCACCGAGGGCAGCAGCAGCCGGGTCAGCTCGGCGGGGGCGACCAGGTTGACGTTCAGGGTGTCCTGCCAGGCCTTGACCGGCAGCTCGCCGACCGGGCCCAGCTCGACCGTGCCGGCCACGTGCAGCACCGAGTCCAGCTCGACCGGCAGCGTCTGGTGCCCGAAGGCCCAGGACAGCTTGCCCGGGTCGCCGAGGTCGCCGACCAGGGTCCTCGCGCCGGGGAAGCGCTCGCGCAGCTCGGCGGCGCGGCGGGCGTCGCGGGCCAGCAGCCAGAGCTCGTCGCCGCGCTCGGCGAGACGTTCGGCGAGGACGGCGCCGATGCCGGAGCCGGCGCCGGTGATCAGATGAGTGGCCATGCCCCCGATCCTCTCAGGCCTTGAGCTGCTGGAAGACCTCGGCCGGGGTGTCGGCGAAGCCGACCAGCTCGGCCAGCGGGCGGGGCAGGAAGCCCTCCGCGTCCATCCGCTCCAGCTGAGTGCGCAGGCCCGCGTAGAAGCCCTCGGTGTCCAGCACGACCACCGGCTTGTCGTGCAGCGCGTGCTTCTTGAGCTCCAGCACCTCGGTCACCTCGTCCAGCGTGCCCAGTCCGCCGACCAGCACGACCACCGCGTCCGCGCGGGACAGCAGCATCGCCTTGCGCTCCGCGAGGTCGGCGGTGGTGACCAGCTCGTCGGCGCCCTCGTAGGCCTTGTGCTTCAGGAACTCGACGGATATCCCGACCAGCCGCCCGCCGGCCGCCTTCACCCCGTCCGCCAGCTCCCCCATCAGCCCGGCGTTCGACCCGCCCCACACCAGCGTGTGACCCCCCTCACCGAGGAGCCGGGCGAACTCGGCGGCGGGGGCGGAGTAGCGGTCGTCGAGCGAGGCGGCGGAGCAGAAGACGCAGATATTCATAGTGGTATCCGGTCTATCACGCCCCCGCGCCCCCGCTCACCGCCTTTTCCGCCGCCTCAGCCCTTGTAGGGCACCAGCGCCGCGAGGCCCAGCGTGAACCCGAAGGGCTCCGGAATGTGGATCTCGTCGCCGAACTTCCGGTCGCTGCGGGTGTGGTACCGGTCGTGGTCCGGCTCGGAGAACAGAGTCACCGTGTGCTGGCGCGGATCCACGATCAGATAGAGCGGGACGCGCATCACGGCGTAGTCGTGCAGCTTGTCCATCCAGTCGTTGCCCGGGTTCGACGGCGAGACGATCTCCACCGCGATCAGCGCCTCAGCGGCCGGCGCCCGGTTCCCCGGCCCGGAGAGCACCTCCAGTGGTAGGTAGGTGAGGTCCGGCTCACGCCCCTTGGAGACATCCGGGCTGACGATCTCACTGCGCTCGCTGGGGAGATAGCCATCCGGGGCATGGCGCTCGAACTGCCTTCGCACCTGGGCGATGTTGAGCTGGTGGATGTTCGACGGCGACGCCTGCATGATCAGCGTGTCTCCGGACCACTCGATCCGGACGCCCTCCGGAGCGATCCGCTCCAGCTCCTCGATGAAATCACGATGCTGCTCGTAGAAGCTCATGCCGTCCCCTCCGGGTACCTGGGCGCATCCAACAACAGCTAGCCAAGCAGACGCCGCCCGTCATGCGCTCGCACGACCGGCGCGGCGCTGTCCCGGAGCGCGTCCAGCACGCGCACCGCGTACACCTCGGCCATGCGGTCGGAGACCTCGCCCGGCGTGAGCCAGTCGACGGCGGTCGACTCCTCCGAGAGCCGCTCGCTCCCGCTCTCCGGTCGGCAACGGAAGACCAAGGCGACGATTCCGCGGCTCACGTTCTTGTAGACGCCCGTCAGCCGCTCCACACCGGCCTTGATGCCGGTCTCCTCGAACACCTCGCGCCGCACGCCGTCCTCAACGGCCTCCGTCATCTCCAGCACTCCACCCGGCGGCTCCCAGGTCCCCTTGTCGGCCCGCCGGATCGCCAGCACCCGGCCGTCCTCCCGCACCACCACCCCGGCGACGGACACCGAATGGAGCGGCGTTGACTGGGAGTTCCCGGCGCTGTCACTCATGTGATGATCAACCACTCCCGTTGAACGCCGCCCGCGCCGCCGGGTCGGCGGCGCGGGCGGTGGCGACCGAGTCGGGGCTCAGACGGTGACGGCCGGGCGGTGGGTGGTGGCGATGGTGGCGGAGCCGACGACGCGGGGGCCGTCGTAGAGGACGACGGCCTGGCCGGGGGCGATGCCGCGGGCCGGGGTGTCGAGGGTGACGTGGAGGGTGTCGTCGACGACCGAGGCGGAGACGGGCACCTCCTCGCCGTGGGCCCGCAGCTGGGCGGTGTAGCGGCCGTCGGCCACCGGCTCGGTGCCGCACCAGCGGGGGCGGACGGCGGTGAGGGCGGTGACGTCCAGGCCCTCGACGGGGCCGACGGTGACGGTGTTGTTCACCGGGGAGATGTCGAGCACGTAGCGCGGCTTGCCGTCGGCGGCCGGGCGGCCGATCCGCAGGCCCTTGCGCTGGCCGATGGTGAAGCCGTACGCGCCGTCGTGCTCGCCGAGCTTGGTGCCGTCGACGTCCAGGATGTCGCCGGTCGCGGTGCCCAGGTGCTTGGCCAGGAAGCCCTGGGTGTCGCCGTCCGCGATGAAGCAGATGTCGTGCGAGTCCGGCTTCTTGGCCACGGCCAGGCCGCGCCGCTCGGCCTCCTCGCGGATGACGTCCTTGGTGGTGTCGCCCAGCGGGAAGAGCGAGTGGGCGAGCTGCTCGGCGTCCAGCACGCCGAGCACGTAGGACTGGTCCTTGGCCGCGTCCACCGCGCGGTGCAGCTCGCGCGAGCCGTCCGGGAGGTCGACGATCCGCGCGTAGTGGCCGGTGCAGACCGCGTCGAAGCCCAGCGCGATCGCCTTGTCCAGCAGCGCGGCGAACTTGATCTTCTCGTTGCAGCGCAGGCACGGGTTGGGCGTGCGGCCGGCCGCGTACTCGGCGACGAAGTCGTCGATGACGTCCTCGCGGAAGCGCTCGGCGAGGTCCCAGACGTAGAACGGGATACCGATCACATCGGCGGCGCGGCGCGCGTCCCGGGAGTCCTCGATGGTGCAGCAGCCGCGCGCGCCGGTCCGGAAGGACTGCGGGTTGCTGGAGAGCGCCAGGTGCACGCCGGTCACCTCGTGCCCGGCTTCGACGGCGCGGGCGGCGGCGACGGCGGAGTCCACCCCGCCGGACATCGCCGCGAGCACGCGCAGGCGGCCAGTGGCGGACGGAGCGGTCGGGGCACCCGGGAAGTCAGTCATGATGCATCCAAGCGTACGTGCTGCCGCCCGGCATTCCGCCGGGGTTTCCTCAGCGCCGCACGGCCGCCAGGCCGGCGTTGCGGGCGCGCTGGACGGCCGGGGCGATGACCTCGGAGAGGGTGGTCACATCGGCCCGGGTGGAGGTGTGGCCGAGCGAGAAGCGCAGCGAGGCGCGGGCCAGCAGCGGGTCGACGCCCATCGCCAGCAGCACGTGGCTGGGCTGCGGGACGCCGGCCGAGCAGGCCGAGCCGGTGGAGCACTCGATGCCCTGGGCGTCGAGCAGCATCAGCAGGGCGTCGCCCTCGCAGCCGGGGAAGGAGAAGTGGGCGTTGGCGGGCAGCCGTCCCTCCCCCGCCGGGTCGCCGTTGAGCACCGCGTCCGGGACGGCGGCCAGCACCGAGGCGACCAGTTCGTCGCGGAGCGCGCCCAGCGTGACGGCGTGCTCCGCACGCCGCTCGACGGCGACGGCCGCCGCGGCGGCGAAGCCCGCGGCGCCGGGAGCGTCCAGGGTGCCGGAGCGGACGTCGCGCTCCTGGCCGCCGCCGTGCAGCAGCGGCACGGGCGTCGCCCCGCGCGACAGCAGCAGCGCGCCGATGCCGAACGGGCCGCCGATCTTGTGGCCGGTGACGGTGAGCGCGGTGAGTCCGGAGTCGGCGAAGGACACCGGGACCTGGCCGAGCGCCTGCACCGCGTCGGCGTGCACCGGGATGCCGTACTCGGCGGCCACCGCGGCGAGTTCGGCGACCGGCTGGACGGTGCCGACCTCGTTGTTGGCCCACATCACGGTGACCAGCGCGACCGAGGCCGGGTCGCGCTCGATCGCCTCGCGCAGCGCCGCCGGGTGGACCCGGCCGAGCGCGTCCACCGGCAGGTAGTCGACGGTGGCGCCCTCGTGCTCGGCGAGCCAGTGCACCGCGTCCAGCACGGCGTGGTGCTCCACCGGGCTGCACAGCACCCGGGTACGGGCCGGATCGGCGCCGCGGCGGGCCCAGTACAGGCCCTTGACGGCCAGGTTGTCGGACTCGGTGCCGCCACCGGTCAGCACGATCTCGCTGGGCCGGGCGCCGAGCGACTCGGCCAGCGACTCACGGGCCTCCTCGACCACCCGGCGGGCCCGACGGCCGGCCGCGTGCAGGGAGGAGGCGTTGCCGACGACCCCCAGGTGCGCCGTCATCGCGGCGATCGCCTCGGGCAGCATCGGCGTGGTCGCCGCATGGTCCAGGTATGGCATAACCATCCGATTGTAGAGGCCCCCCGGCTCGCACCGGACCGGCACGGGCGGACCCGATCCGCCGCGCCGCAGCGATCCGGCCACCGGACGCGGCGCACCGCGGGGCTGCCCGTCCGGGCAACCCCGGTACGGGAGGGGGCCCGCGAGCGGTTAGCCTGACGGCCGGTGCGGCCGGACCGGAACCGGGCGTTCCCTAGCGGAAACCAGGAGTCAGGCGGTGGGATGTCCCAGTCGGTCGATCGTGCCCTGACCCTGCTCGGGTCGCTCGGCGACGGCCCCGTCACCCTGGAGCAGGCCGCCACCTCGATCGGCGTGCACAAGTCCACCGCGCTGCGCCTGCTGCGCACGCTGGAGGAGCACGGCTTCGTCCACCGGCTGTCCGACCGGCGCTACCGGCTGGGCGGCCGGGTGCTGTCGCTGGCGCAGGCGGCGCTGCGGGAGATCGACGTCCGGCAGGTCGCCGCGCCGTACCTGGCCTCGCTGCACGAGCGCTGCGGCTGCACGGTGCAGCTGGCGGTGCTGCAGGACGACGAGGTGCTGTACGTGGACGAGCTGGCCGGGCGGTGGAGCGCCGCCGCGGGCCTGCCGACCCGGATCGGGCGGCGGGCGCCGGCCGCCGGCACGGCGATCGGCCGGGTGCTGCTGGCCGGGCTGCCGGAGGACGGCCGGGCGGTGGAGGAGCTGTCGGCCGATCTGGCGGCGGTGCGCCGGCGGGGCTGGGCGGCGGAGTCGGCCGAGCACCCGGAGGCGGTGACCTGCGTCGCGGCGCCGGTGGCGGGCAGCGACCGGCGGGCGGTCGCGGCGTGCGCGATCTCGGCGCCCCGGGACCGGGTGTCTCCGGCCGAGCTGGTGAAGCTGGTGCCCGAGCTGCTCTGCACGGCGGAGGCGATCTCGCTGGCGTACGGCGGCTCGCCTACTCCTCGCTGGTGCGAGAACCGTTGCGGCGCCAGGCCCGCGGCGCGCGCCAGCCGTACCTGAGGGCGAGCATCCGCAGGCCGAACGCGGTGAGCGCGGCGGCGGTGCCGGTGGCGGCGGTGAGGCTGTCGAGGGCGATGAGGACGGCGACCAGCGCGGCGCCGACCAGCGCGGGCACCGCGTAGATCTCACGGTCCCAGCGCAGCAGCGAGGGGATCTCCCCGGCGAGGACGTCGCGCATCACGCCGCCGCCGGCGGCGGTCACCATGCCGAGGGCGACGGCGGAGACGGCGCCGAGGCCGAAGTCGTGGGCCTTGGCGGTGCCGGTGACGCAGAACAGGCCGAGGCCGAGCGCGTCGAGGGTCTGCACGGCGCGGTTGATCCGTTCGACCTCGGGGTGCAGGAAGAAGACGACCAGGGCGGCGATCATCGGGGTGACGAAGTAGCCCAGGTTGGTGAAGGCGGCGACCGGGGTGGCGCCGATCACGAGGTCGCGCATGACCCCGCCGCCGAGCGCGGTGACCTCGGCCAGCACGCAGATGCCGAAGATGTCCATGTTCTTGCGGACGGCGAGCAGCCCCCCGGAGAGGGCGAAGACGAAGATGCCGACGAGGTCCAGCGACTGCTGCACGTCGGAGGGGAAGATCTGGGAGGTCACCGTCCCTTTTGTACCCGACGCCGGAGGCCCTCCCGCGCGCCGGGCACGGGGAGGCGCGCGGAGAAAAATGGTCACGGTACGGACAAGAAGGGCACCGCAGGGAACATAAGCCCTCCCTCGGACAATCAGTTCCGCGCCGTTTCGGCTAGCCTCCGCCTGTGAAGCTGATCGAACGCGCATCCAGGCATCGCACCGGCCGCCGGTCGGCCGAGGGCGCCACCACCACCCCCGCCGCGTCGCGGCTCGGCTGGCTCGACGCCCTGCGCGGGATCGCCGCCCTCTCGGTCGCGGTCTACCACTTCGCGCTGCCGTTCTACTGGGTGCCGCACGGCACCAAGGTGCCCTACTACCTGGACCCGGGCATCTTCGGCGTGATGCTGTTCTTCCTGGTCAGCGGGTACATCATCCCGGCGTCGCTGGAGCGGCGCGGCGACGTCCGCGGGTTCTGGGCGGGCCGCTTCTTCCGGATCCTCCCCGTGGTGATCCTCACCGTGGTCGGCAGCCTGCTGATCCTGCCCCGCCAGTACTCGGTGGTGAACGCCTGGTCCTACGAGCACCCGCTGCTGTCGATCGTCGCCAGCGGGACGATGCTGCAGGACATGACGGGCGTGGCGAACGTCATCGGGGTGATGTGGACGCTCACCTACGAGATGATCTTCTACTACTTCGCGACGGCGCTGTTCGTCGTCGGGTGGCACCGCAAGAGCGCGCCGATCGCGATCGGCTTCGCGGCGTTCGCGGTCGTCCTCGGCGCGTGGCTGTCGCTGGGCACCATCACCAAGGACATCCAGTCGACCCGGCACCTGGTGGCCGCCGTCACGCTGGTGGTCGTCATGGCGATGGCCTGCATCGCCACCGCGCGCCCGGAGCTGGTCCGCTGGGGCGGCGTCATGCTCGGCGGCCTCGGCCTGACGCTGATCCTCCTCAACGGGCGGTCGACCGCCTTCGAGACCATGATGATCTTCGCCACGATGTTCGCCGGCACCGTCCTCTACCGGCTTGAGCACGGGCAGATCGAGCGGCTTCCGGCCATCCTGTGCTGCACCTTCGTGGCCGTCTCGGGCTTCCTCTGCGGCTACCTCTACAACCGCGGCCCGGCCCTGTGGCGGACGTGGAGCAGCTCGTGGATGTCGTTCTCCTACGCCTACATCGCGGCGTGGGCGGTGTTCGTGATCGGCATGATGCTGCGCAAGCGCCGCTTCCCCCGCTGGCTCAGCTGGCTGGGCGCCATCAGCTACTCCGTCTACCTGCTGCACAACCCGCTGATCCACGCCATGAACTGGCTGCTGGAGGGCCACGCGCCGATCGTCAGCTGGAAGGACCGCGGCATCCAGCTCGTCGCCTTCTCTGCGGCGCTGCTGATCATCAGCTACGCCAGCTACCGGCTGATCGAGATCCCGTTCCAGAACCTCGGCCGCAAGGTCATGAAGGCCGTGAACCGCCGCTTCCCGGCGCCCGCCGCGCCGCAGCCGGCCGTCGTCGGCCAGGCCCGGCCGGCCGAGGCGCCCGACGGCGCGGTCCCGGCCCCGGCCGCGGCCTCACCGGAGCCGGCGCTGTCCGGCAACCGCGACTGACGCCGCCCCTCGCACACAGGAGTCCGCCCGCCCCGGTGACCCGGGACGGGCGGACTCTTCACGTTGCGGAGGGACGCCGCTCAGTCGTTGCCCTCGCTCCGCACCGGCCTGCGCTGGACGCTGCCCCTCGCCCCGCTCGGGCCTGCGCTAGTCGTTCCCCTCGCTCCGCTCGGGCCTGCGCTAGTCGTTCCCCTCGCTCCGCTCGGGGAAGTGACACGCCACCTGGTGCCCCGCCGTCGCGGCGGTCAGCAGCGGCTCCTGGCTCGCGCAGATCTCCTGGGCCTTCCAGCAGCGGGTGCGGAAGCGGCAGCCGCTGGGCGGGTTGATCGGCGAGGGCACGTCGCCCTTGAGCAGGATCCGCTCGCGCCCGGCGCGCTGCCGGCGGCGCGGGTCGGGCACCGGCACGGCGGACATCAGCGCGGTGGTGTACGGGTGCATCGGGCTGCGGTAGAGCGAGTCCCGGTCGGCGATCTCGACGATCTTGCCGAGGTACATCACCGCGACCCGGTCGGAGACGTGCCGGACCACCGAGAGGTCGTGCGCGATGATCAGGTAGGTCAGCCCGAGCTCCTTCTGGAGGTCGTCGAGCAGGTTGACCACCTGGGCCTGGATGGAGACGTCGAGCGCGGAGACCGGCTCGTCCGCGACGATCATCTTGGGCCGCAGGGCGAGCGCCCTGGCGATGCCGATGCGCTGGCGCTGGCCGCCGGAGAACTCGTGCGGGTAGCGGTTGTAGTGCTCCGGGCTGAGCCCGCACAGCTCCAGCAGCTCCTGGACGGCCTTCTTGATCCCGCCCTCGGGCTCCGCCTTCTGCAGCTTGAACGGCGCGCCGACGATGGTGCCGACGGTGTGCCGGGGGTTCAGCGAGGAGTACGGGTCCTGGAAGATCATCTGGATGTCGCGGCGCAGCGGCCGCATCGCCCCGACCCCCAGGTGGGTGATGTCGGTGCCCTCGAACTCGACCGTCCCGCCGGTGGGCTCGTCGAGCCGGGTGACCAGCCGGCCCATCGTGGACTTGCCGCAGCCGGACTCGCCGACGACGCCCAGGGTCTCGCCGGCGTTGACGGTGAAGTCGATGCCGTCGACCGCCCGGACGGCGCCGGTCTGGCGCCGCAGCAGGCCGCTGTGGATCGGGAAGTGCCGGGTCAGACCGGTCACCTTGAGCAGCGGCTGCCGGTCCGAGGCGGGCGCCGGTGCGGGAACCTTCTTCAGAGGTTCGGGGCTCGCCGCCTGAGTGTCCGTCATCGGTTCTCTCCAGAAAGGTGGTACGAGGCCGGGCTCACAGCCGGGGCGCGATCTCTTCGGCGAAGATGCGGTGCCGCTCGGCGAGTGCGAGGTGGCAGGCGGCGTGGTGTCCGGGCGCGACCTCGGTGAGCTTCGGGGTCTCCTCGGTGGAGCGCCCGCCGGTCAGCGCGGCGTAGGGGCAGCGCGGGTGGAAGGCGCAGCCGGACGGCACGTTGATCAGGCTGGGCGGGGTGCCCTTGACCGGGACCAGGCGGTCCTGCAGCTCGCGGTCGAGGCGCGGCATCGAGCCCAGCAGGCCCCAGGTGTAGGGGTGCTCGGGCGCGTCGAAGAGGGCCTCGGCCGGACCGCGCTCGACGCACTTGCCGCCGTACATGACCAGGATGTCGTCGGCGAGCTCGGCGACCACCCCGAGGTCGTGGGTGATGATGATGACGGCCGAGCCGAACTCCTCCTGGAGGTCCCGGATGAGGTCCAGGATCTGCGCCTGGACGGTGACGTCCAGGGCGGTGGTCGGCTCGTCGGCGATCAGCAGCGAGGGGTCGTTGACCAGCGCCATGGCGATCATGGCGCGCTGGCGCATGCCGCCGGAGAACTGGTGCGGGTAGTCGTCGACCCGGCGGTCGGGCTGCGGGATGCCGACCCGGTCGAGCATCTCGACGGCTCGGGCGCGGGCCTGCTTCCTGCTCGCCTGCGGGTGGTGCACCCGGTAGGCCTCGACGATCTGCTGCCCCACCGTGTAGTAGGGGTGCATCGCGGTCAGCGGGTCCTGGAAGATCATCGCCATCTGCCGGCCGCGCAGCTGGCGGACCCGGTCCGGCCCGGCGGAGATGAGCTCCTCGCCGTCGAGCCGGATCTCGCCGCTGATCCGGGCCCGCTTGGAGCGGTGCAGACCCATGATGCCGAGCGAGGTGACGGACTTGCCGGAGCCGGACTCGCCGACGATGCCGAGGGTGCGGCCCTTGGCGAGGTCGAAGCTGACCCCGTCGACGGAGCGGACCAGGCCGTCGTCGGTGTCGAAGTGGATCCGCAGGTCCCGCACGGAGAGGAAGGCCTCCTCGCCGCCCGGGGCGGCCGTGCGGGCCGGGGTCTTCTGGAGCTCGGTCACGACAGCCTCACCCGGGGGTCGACAGCGGCGTACAGGAGGTCAACCACGAGGTTGCAGAGGACGATGAAGAACGCGGCGAGCAGGGTCACGCCGAGGATCTTCGGGAGGTCGTTGTCGGAGATCGCCTGGACGGCGAACTGGCCGACGCCCTGGAGCGAGAAGACCTGCTCGGTGATCAGCGCGCCGCCGAGCAGCAGGCCGAGGTCCATGCCGAAGATGGTGACGATCGGGGTGAGCGCGGCCCGCAGCCCGTGCCGGGTGACGACCTTGGACTCGGCCAGGCCCTTGGCCCGGGCGGTGCGGATGTAGTCCTCGCTCATCGTCTCCAGCATTCCGGCTCGGGTGAGCCGGGCGTAGAGCGCGGAGTAGAGGAAGGCCAGCGAGATCCACGGCAGGATCAGGTTGCGGGCCCACATCAGCGGGTTGTCGGTGAAGTTGACGTACTGGAGGTTGTCCAGGATCGGCCACTCGTAGCTGAACACCGTGAGCAGCAGCGCGCCGGTGAAGAAGACCGGCAGCGAGACGCCGGCGAGCGCGATGCCCATCGAGAGCCGGTCGAAGATCGAGCGCGGCTTGAGCGCGGAGATGACACCGGTGGTGACGCCGGAGGTCAGCCAGACCACGGCGGCGCCGATGGCCAGGGAGATGGTCACCGGGATCCGCTTGGTCAGCTCGGGCCAGACCTCCAGGTGGTTCTTGAAGGAGTAGCCGAAGCAGGGCACGTGGCAGGTGGCCGGTTCCGGGCCGAACTTGTACTCGGCGCCGCTGACCAGCGCCTTGAGGAAGTTCCAGTACTGCGTGTACAGCGGCTGGTCGAGGCCGAGGTTCTGCTTGACCGCCTTGATCGCGTCCGGGGAGGGGTTCTTCCCGATGTACTGGGTGGCCAGCTGGTCGGCCGTCTGTCCGGCGAGGCGCGGGAGCAGGAAGAAGATCGCGAAGGTGACCGCGCTGACGACCAGCAGCAGCACCGCGGCCGCGAGGATCCTGCGGATGATGTAGGCAAACACAGTTGGTCGGCTCCGGCCGCCCGCCGCCGTCCGGGGTCCTCCGGACGGCGGCGGGCGCCGCTGCCTTCACCTGCCTTCAGGGATGCGGAGCCAGGCTCTTACTTGGTGGTGCCGATGTTCAGGTAGTCGTACTCACCCGAGAAGGCCGGCGTGGACACGAGGTTGGTGGCGTTGTCCGGGCGGTACAGGAAGACCTTGAAGTCGGTCAGCGGGACGTAGACCGCCTGCTCCATGACCTTCTTGTCGATGTCGCCGTAGATCTTCTCGCGGGCCGCCCGGTCCGGGTTGGTGGCGGCGTCGTCGAGCAGCTTGTTGATCGCCGGGTCGTTCAGCGAGGGCAGGTTGCTGTTGCCGGAGGCCTTGATCGCGCGGCCGTCGACGATCTGCTGCAGGAAGCCGTAGCCGGTCGGCCAGTCGGCGCCCCACTGCATCATCATCAGGCCGATGTTGTGCTCCTTGGCGAAGGCCGGGGCGCCGGCGCTGTCGGCCAGGTACTTGCCCTGCGGGAACTGCTGGATCTCGGCGTTGATGCCGACCTTCTTCAGCGCGGCCTGGATCGAGGTGGCGGCGGCGACCTCGGTGGCGCGCTCGGTGCGGGCGGAGAGCACGGTGGTGATGCTGTCCTTGCCGCAGGCCTTCAGGGCCTCCTTGGCCTTGGCCTCGTCACCCTTGTTGTCCTTGGTCTCCCACAGGTTGAAGTCCTGGTGGCCCGGGATGTCCGGCGGGAGCATGGTGTTGGCGACCTGGCCGCGGACCGGGCCGCCGAGCGAGGTCTGCACCGAGACCTTGTCGACCGCGAACTGGACGGCCTTGCGGCACTCGATGTTGTCGAACGGCGCGACCTCGGTGTTGATCGCCATGTAGACCTTGCGGCCGCCGTAGGCGTTGTCGGTGCTGGCCTTCAGCTTCGGGTTCTGCAGGATCTGCGCCTGGGTCTGCGGGTCGACACCGCCGCCCACCAGGTCGACCTGGGCGTTGCCGGCCAGCAGGTCCTTGTCGATGGTGGCCTGGTCGATGTTCATCCGCAGCACGATCTTGTCCGGCAGCTGCTTGCGGATCGGGTCGGTGGCCGGGTCCCAGTTGGTGTTCGGGACCAGGACGGCCTGCTTGCCGTCCTCGTAGGACTCGAACTTGAAGGAGCCCGAGGAGACGATCTTCTTGACGTACTCGGCGCCGGTGTCCTTGGCCTGCGGGACCGGGACGGTCTGCGGGGCGCTCACCAGGTAGTCGAAGTCCGCGAAGGCGTGCTTCAGGTGGAAGACGATCGTGGTGTCGTCCGGGGTCTCGATCGACTTCAGGTCGCCGGTCTTGTCCTTGTACGGACCCGCGTACGGCGTGCCCTCGTTGTCGACCAGCAGCTCCTTGAAGTACGTCGGGCCGTTGGAGTTGACCTCCGGCGCGAAGTTGGAGCGCTCGACGGCGTACTTGACGTCCTTCGAGGTGATCGGGGTGCCGTCGTCGTACTTCAGGCCCTTGCGCAGCTTGTACGTCCAGGTGAGGCCGTCCGGGCTGACCTGGCCGAGCGACTCGGCGAGGTCCGGGACGAGCTTGTTGCCCGCATCGCCGGCGCCCGGCTGGAAGGTGGTGAGCGGACGGCCGTACAGGCGCGAGAAGTTGTAGATGTACGCGTAGTACGTGTTCCCCGGGTCGAGGGAGTCCGGGGTGCCCTTCATCTCGAAGGTGACCGTGCCGCCCTTCTTGTCCGAGGCGTTGACGATGCCCTTGGTGGCCGCGTTGGCCCCGGAGCCGCCGGCGGCCTCGGTGCTGCTGCCGGTGGCGGTGGACTTGGCGTCGTCGCTCTTCTTGCTCGACGAGCAGCCGGTGACGACCAGGACCGCGGCAGCGGCCATGGCGGTCAGCGCGACGGTACGGGACCTACGCATGGGTGAGATCAACCCCTTGAGGAAGTGGTGGCTGAACGGAGGATCCTGACGCTGTGTCAGTTGCTCTTGGGATCGAGGGCGTCACGCAGCCCGTCACCGAGCAGGTTGAAGGCGAGCACGGTGAGGAAGATCGCCAGACCGGGGACCACCATGTACTGGGGGTCCACCTGGTAGTACCGGATCGCGTCCTGGAGCATCCCGCCCCAGGAGGCCTGCGGAGGCTGGATGCCGACGCCGAGGAAGCTCAGCCCGGCCTCGAAGAGGATGTTGGTCGGGATCAGCAGGGTCGAGTAGACCAGGATCGGACCGACCAGGTTGGGCAGCAGTTCCTTGAACAGGATGAACGGGCCCCGGGCGCCGAGGCTGCGGGCCGCGTAGACGAACTCGCGCTCGCGCAGCGAGAGGGTCTGTCCGCGCACGATCCGGCCGATGTAGGGCCAGTTGAAGAAGCCGATCACGAAGATCAGCACCAGGATGTGCAGCGGCAGGCCGTGCAGCCCGAACGCGCCGCCCTGCAGCGACGTGGAGATCGCGATCGCGAAGAGCAGCAGCGGGAAGGCGAGGAAGACGTCCATCACCCGGCTGATCAGGGTGTCCACCCAGCCGCCGTAGTAGCCGGCCATGATGCCGAGCACGGTGCCGATGGTGTTGGACAGCACGGTCGCGCCGAAGGCGACCAGCAGGGAGACCCAGGAACCCTCGATCACGCGGGTGAGCAGGTCACGGCCCTGCAGGGGGTCGACGCCGAGCGGGTGGTCCCAGCTCATCCCGCCCCAGTCGCCGAGCGGCAGGCCGCCGAGGTCGGCGTCCAGCAGGTCCTGGTTGAGGGCGTCGGGGTCGAGCCCGAAGACCGACTCGATCGGCTTGGCCAGCACGGCGAGCAGGATCAGGAGGATCACCACGATGCCGCCGGCGACGGCGGCCTTGTCCCGCTTGAAGCGGGTCCAGGCGATCTGGCCGAGCGAGCGGCCCTCGATCTTCTTGGCCGGGCTCGCGGCGGCGTCTGCCCCCGGTGCGTTGCCGGCGGTCTTGATGGGTGCGGTCATGGTCAGTTCGGTCCCCTCGCCGACGGTGGCCGGCCCACGGGTGCCGGACGCCGGGATCGGCGGCTCGGCTGGTGCGGACGTGCTTGGGTGCGGACGTGCGGAGGTGCAGGTGCGGGTGCGGGGGTGTTCCCAGCGGTACGACGTGCTCAGTACTGCTGCCACGCGGGATGGGCGTCACGTGGATCATGCGGTCCGCCAGCGCGTTCGCCTTTGTGAGGCGCCAACCACGCGCGGTGGGCTGTTGCAGAACTCTCTGCCATCCGAACTGGCTTGCGCCAGCCCTGCCAACCGACAGATGCCCAACTGTGATCTGTCCGCATGCACCTCCCGAATCTTCGGCATATCCCTCTTCACACAGCTGTAACAGCCATGTCAAGATGTCTGCCACCCACTCCGCGGAGAACGTCCGGAAAACGCCGAAACCGGCCTGACAGAGTGTCAAGCCGGTTCCTGTGATGGATGTTTGGCGCGTTTGAGCGGTCAGCGACCGGGGTAGCCGGGCCACGGCTGCTGCGGCGGGGGCTGCTGCCCCGGCCAGCCCGGAGCCGGCGGCCGGGTGCCGTAACCGAAGCCCTGCCCGTGCGCCGGACCCTGCTGCGAGGCGTACGGCGGCGGGGGCACCGGCGGGTACGGACCCGTCTGCGGACGGCCGTGCCCGGCCGCCTCCCGGTCGTAGAACGGGCGGGCGTTGGCCCGCATCCACAGCGCCACCGGGTCGTACTCGTCCGCCATCGCCACCGTCGAGACCGCGAGCCCCTCCGGCGCGACCGCGATCGCCCGCTGCATCAGCGCCCGCACGGCCTCCACGGTGGGCGGCGAACTCTCGTACAGGTCAAGGCCGATGGCGAGGTACGGTTCGCCCACGGACGGCCGCACCCAGGCCCGGCGCAGCGCCTTCACCGCGCGCACCTCGACCGCCTGCCGCTCCAGCAGCGCGAAGAACTGCTGCGCCGGCACCTGCGGCTCGCTCAGCTTCAACGGCCCGGCCGGCAGCCGGTCCAGGCCCGCCGCGACCCGGCGCAGATCCGCCCAGGGCACGCCCACCCCGCCGCCCGGGGCGTGCGGGTTCAGCCACAGGCCCCACCGGGTGCGGTACAGCGAGGCCGCGATCTCCCGGCCGGAGATCACCTCGTGCGCCCGCGCCCAGCCGGACGCCGCCAGCTGCTCGGGCGAGGTCACGGCCGGGGCGTACCCGTGGCCGCTGATCTCCATGTTCCCGTACCGGGCGTCCGGACTGCCCGGCGTGCCGTGCCAGAGCAGCATCCAGACCCGGCCCTCGGCGAGCGCGTGCAGCATCGTCTCGTAGGCCTCGTAGCGCTCCGGCGCCACCTCGCGCAGCGCGCGCTCCAGCGCGCCCGGATCCGGGCGTCCGGTGGGCGCCTGGCCCCAGGGCCCCGGTGCACCGCCAGCTACCGATCCCGCACTCATGCGCCCACCTCGCTGCGCTTCTTCGTTCCTCGTCCGTCACCGGCGGCCCGGCGGCCGTCAGCACGCACCCTATGGGGCGGTTGCCGACCACCGCCACGCCGACGTGCCAGGGTCCCACCGCCGCCCCGCCCGAACCCGCCCGGCGGATGCCGGACGGACGGCCGGAGTCCGGATCAGCCCCGTACGTAGAAGGGCGCGACCCGGGTCACCAACCAGTCGACCACCGGATCGTCCGCGAGGTCGAGCAGTACGAGGTGGACGCCGCCGGGCAGCGGCGCGGTTCCCAGCGCTCGCCCCAATGCCTCGTTCACCGCGGCCGGGTCGGCCGGGGCCAGCGGGTCCAGCTGGACGCCGACGAACATCACGGTCGGCTCGCCCTCGACGCTCGCCAGCGCCCGCCGCGCGGTCAGCACGCCCGGCAGCGCCGCGAGCTCCCCGCGGCAGGCGGCCAGGAACGCCTCCGGGTCCTCCCCCGGCACCGGCTCGCGCAGCGCCACCCGGCCGCCGCCGGGGGCGTCCGGCGCGTCCTGGGCGGCGTCCCAGCGGTCCTCGCGCGGCCCGCGGCGCAGCTCGGCCACGCCCTCCGGCGGCACCGGGATGCCCACCGCCGCCTCCGGGTTGACCGCGATGCCCACGCCCAGCGGCAGACCGCGGGCGAACTCCCAGACCGGCGCGACCGCGAACGGCATCCCCGGCGCCTGCTGGAGGAACACCTCCTGCGAGGAGAACACCGGGACGTAGGGGTCGCCGGCCAGTTCGATGACCGGCAGGTCCAGCGACCGCCCCTGCGGGTCGCCGCCCGACGGCAGCGGGATCCACACCTGGCTGCGCGCCAGCACCTCGACCACCCGCGGGGTCGCGCCCGGGTCGCCCAGCGCGGCGGTGAGCACCTGCTCCAGCTCGTTGGCCGGCCACCCTCCGGCCGGCGGCGCCGAATCCGCCCCGCCCCACCCCTGCTGCTCCACCGGGTACCCCATGCGCCGCCGTACCGCCCTCTGCTCGCCGATGCCCGCAGCCTAGCGTTCCGGCGCCGCGCCCGCCCCGCCCCGGGCCGCCGGGCCCGACGTGACGCAGCCCCCTCTCCCCTCATTCCCGCGGACGTGCCATGATGTGCCCGTCTGCGGTGGCATCCACCCAGGCCCCGCCAACTCCATACCGGCCGCTCGAACCCGCGCGGGAGAGTCCGGAGCGCCCCCGTCGAGGAGGCGCAGCCGGCGCCGAAGGAGCAAGTCCTCCCCGGAATCTCTCAGGCACCCCTACCGCACGGGTTAGGCACATCTGGAAAGCGGCGCACGGCCCTGCCGTCCGCCCACCCACGGTGCAAGCCGCCATGCTGTCCCCTACAGGGCAGTGGACGGTGAAGCTCTCAGGTTCGACGACAGATGGGGAGACCCAGCCGCCGCATGCCCGCGCGCAGGGTCCGCCGCCCCCGAAGCAGGGCCGGTCCCGGCGCGCGCACCCCTGAGTGCCCCGACCGAGGAGTTCCTGGCCATGTCGTCCCTCCGCCTCACCGCGCTCGACGCGCTGCACCGCGCCCTCGGCGCCACCATGACCGACTTCGCGGGCTGGGACATGCCGCTGCGCTACGGCAGCGAGCGCGAGGAGCACCTCGCCGTCCGCACCAAGGCGGGCCTGTTCGACCTCTCCCACATGGGCGAGATCACCGTCACCGGCCCGCAGGCCGGCGAGATGCTGGACCACGCCCTGGTCGGCTTCGTCTCCGCGCTGGGCGTGCTGCGCGCCCGCTACACCATGATCTGCGCCGAGGACGGCGGCATCCTGGACGACCTGATCGTCTACCGTCTGCGCGAGGACGCCTTCCTGGTCGTCGCCAACGCCTCCAACGCCCAGCTGGTGCTGGACGAGCTGATCGCCCGTGCCAAGGGCTACAACGCCGTCGTCTCCGACGACCGCGACGCCTACGCGCTGGTCGCCGTCCAGGGCCCGGAGTCCACCGCGATCCTGGCCGGCACCACCGAGGCCGACCTGGCCGGCCTGAAGTACTACGCGATCCTCCCGGCCCAGGTGGCCGGCCGCGACGTGCTGCTCGCCCGCACCGGCTACACCGGCGAGGACGGCTTCGAGATCTTCTGCAACCCGGGCGACGCCGAGCAGATCTGGCAGGCGCTGACCGAGGCCGGCGCCGACCGCGGCCTGATCGCCTGCGGCCTGTCCTGCCGCGACACGCTGCGCCTGGAGGCCGGCATGCCGCTGTACGGCCACGAGCTGTCGACCGACCTGACCCCGTTCGACGCGGGCCTGGGCCGGGTCGTCCGCTTCGACAAGACCACCAACGAGGGCGCCTTCGTCGGCCGCAAGGCCCTGGAGCGGGCCGCCGCCGAGGCCGAGGCCAACCCGCCGCGGGTGCTGGTCGGCCTGGTCTCCGAGGGCAAGCGCGTGCCGCGCGCCGAGTACACCGTGGTCTCCACCGACGGCGAGCCGATCGGCCGGATCACCTCCGGCGCGCCCTCCCCCACGCTGGAGAAGCCGATCGCGATGGCCTACGTGGACGCGGCCCACGCCGCCCCCGGCTCCACCGTCGCGGTGGACGTGCGCGGCAAGCACGAGCCGGTCCAGGTCGTGGCGCTGCCGTTCTACAAGCGCGCCCGCTGACCCCCCTCCCCCCGCTGTTTCCCACGCGAGGCACGTCCGCGCGCCGGGCCGCTTCGTCGTACCCGCTTCCCATCCTGGAGAATGACGCCATGAGCAACCCCCAGCACCTGCAGTACACCGATGAGCACGAGTGGCTGACCACCTCCGCCGCCGGTGAGGTCGCCACGATCGGCATCACCAAGCACGCCGCCGACGCCCTCGGCGACATCGTGTACGTGCAGCTCCCCGAGGTCGGCGACACCGTGACCGCCGGCGAGACCTGTGGCGAGCTGGAGTCGACCAAGTCGGTCAGCGACCTGTACTCGCCGGTCACCGGTGAGGTCACCGAGGTCAACGAGGCCGTCTCGGACGACAACAGCCTGGTCAACAGCGAGCCGTTCGAGGGTGGCTGGCTGTTCAAGGTCCGCGTCGAGGCGGTCGGCAAGCTGCTGAGCGCCGACGAGTACACCGCGCTCACCAACCCCTCGGCCTGAGCCACCGCCGGGGCGGCCGCCGCACCGCGGCCGCCCCGCCTGCGCCCGCCCGTCGCCCGCCGCCCTTCCGGCGACGCGCGGGGCGCGGCCCCTCCCCCTCTCCTCCCGGGAAGACTCCACCATGACGGTTCTGAACCAGTCCCTGCACGCCCTCGACCCGGAGATCGCCGCCGCGGTCGACGCCGAGCTGCACCGCCAGCAGACCACCCTGGAGATGATCGCCTCCGAGAACTTCGCCCCGGTGGCGGTCATGGAGGCCCAGGGCTCGGTGCTGACCAACAAGTACGCCGAGGGCTACCCCGGCCGGCGCTACTACGGCGGCTGCGAGCACGTCGACGTGGTCGAGCAGATCGCGATCGACCGGATCAAGGCCCTGTTCGGCGCCGAGCACGCCAACGTCCAGCCGCACTCCGGCGCGCAGGCCAACGCCGCCGCGATGTTCGCGCTGATCAAGCCGGGCGACACCATCCTGGGCCTGAACCTGGCCCACGGCGGTCATCTGACCCACGGCATGAAGATCAACTTCTCGGGCAAGCTCTACAACGTGGTGCCGTACCACGTGAACGACAAGAGCGGCCAGGTCGACATGGAGGAGGTCGAGCGCCTCGCCAAGGAGCACCGGCCGCAGCTGATCATCGCCGGCTGGTCCGCCTACCCGCGCCAGCTCGACTTCGCCGAGTTCCGCCGGATCGCCGACGAGGTCGGCGCGCTGCTGATGGTCGACATGGCCCACTTCGCCGGCCTGGTCGCCGCGGGCCTGCACCCCAACCCGGTGCCGTTCGCGGACGTGGTCACCACCACCACCCACAAGACCCTGGGCGGCCCGCGCGGCGGCGTCATCCTCTCCAAGGCCGAGCACGCCAAGAAGATCAACTCCGCGGTCTTCCCCGGCCAGCAGGGCGGCCCGCTGGAGCACGTCATCGCCGGCAAGGCCGTGGCCTTCAAGGTCGCCGCCTCGGAGGAGTTCAAGGAGCGCCAGCAGCGCACCCTGGACGGCGCCCGGATCCTCGCCGAGCGCCTGCTGCAGGACGACGTCACCGCGGTCGGCGTCTCCGTGCTGTCCGGCGGCACCGACGTCCACCTCGTCCTGGTCGACCTGCGCAACAGCCAGCTCGACGGCCAGCAGGCCGAGGACCGCCTGCACGAGGTCGGCATCACGGTCAACCGCAACGCCATCCCGAACGACCCGCGCCCGCCGATGGTCACCTCCGGCCTGCGGATCGGCACCCCGGCGCTCGCCACCCGCGGCTTCGGCGCCGAGGACTTCCGCGAGGTCGCCGACATCATCGCCGAGGCCCTGAAGCCGGCCTTCGACGAGGGCGTCGCCGGGGCCCTCAAGGCCCGGGTCACCGCCCTGGCCGAGAAGTACCCGCTCTACCCGAACCTGTAAGTCCCGCCGTTCGGCTGCGGGTGACCGGGCTCACCCCGCCCGGACACCGGGGATTCCGGGGCACCGCGCACACTGGAGAGTGCACGCGGTGCCCCGTCCCGTGTCAGCCGCCCGACCGCCCCGTTCCGCCACCGCCGTCCTCCCTCCCTGCCGGCACCACCCACGAGACCAGACAAGGACGTCCCTCCGTGGCCATCAGCGTCTTCGACCTCTTCTCCATCGGCATCGGTCCGTCCAGCTCCCACACCGTCGGCCCGATGCGCGCCGCCCGGATGTTCGCCCGCCGACTGAAGTCGGAGGGCCTGCTGGCCGAGGTCACGGCCGTCCGCGCCGAGCTGTACGGCTCGCTCGGCGCCACCGGCCACGGCCACGGCACCCCCAAGGCGGTGCTGCTCGGCCTGGAGAACGCCTCCCCGCGCACCGTCGACGTGGACCAGGCCGACCGCGACGTCGAGCGGATCACCGCCGAGAAGCGGATCCACCTGCTCGGCGTCCACGCCATCGACTTCGACCCCGACACCCAGCTGGTGCTGCACCGGCGCCGCTCGCTGCCGTACCACGCCAACGGCATGACCCTGTGGGCGTACCGGGCCGACGGCTCCACCGTGCTGGAGAAGACCTACTACTCGGTCGGTGGCGGCTTCGTCGTCGACGAGGACGCGATCGGCGCGGACCGGGTCAAGCCCGACGACACCGCGCTGAAGTACCCCTTCCGCACCGGTGAGGAGCTGCTGCGGCTCACCCGGGAGACCGGCCTGTCGATCTCCGGCCTGATGCTGGAGAACGAGAAGGCCTGGCGCACCGAGGAGGAGATCCGCGCCGGGCTGCTGGAGATCTGGCGGGTGATGCAGGAGTGCGTCCGGGCCGGCATGTCCCGCGAGGGCATACTCCCCGGCGGCCTCAAGGTCCGCCGCCGTGCCGCCGCGGCCGCCCGCGCGCTGCGCGCCGAGGGCATCGGCCCGGCCAACGCGATGGAGTGGGTGACCCTCTACGCGATGGCGGTCAACGAGGAGAACGCCTCCGGCCGCCGGGTGGTCACCGCCCCGACCAACGGCGCGGCCGGCATCATCCCCGCCGTCCTGCACTACTACCTGAACTTCATCCCGGGCGCCGACGAGGACGGCATCGTCCGCTTCCTGCTCGCCGCGGGCGCCATCGGCATGCTCTTCAAGGAGAACGCCTCCATCTCCGGCGCCGAGGTCGGCTGCCAGGGCGAGGTCGGCTCGGCCTGCTCGATGGCCGCCGGCGGCCTCGCCGAGGTCCTCGGCGGCAGCCCGGAGCAGGTCGAGAACGCCGCCGAGATCGGCATCGAGCACAACCTCGGCCTCACCTGCGACCCGGTCGGCGGCCTGGTGCAGATCCCCTGCATCGAGCGCAACGGCATGGCCTCGGTCAAGGCCGTCACCGCCGCCCGGATGGCCCTGCGCGGCGACGGCCGCCACCACGTCTCCCTCGACAAGGCGATCAAGACCATGAAGGAGACCGGCGCCGACATGAAGATCAAGTACAAGGAGACCTCGCGCGGCGGCCTCGCCGTCAACGTCATCGAGTGCTGACGGCGCCCCCGCCACGCCCGCGCCCCCGCCCTCCCGGCGGGGGCGCGGGCGGTTTCTCCCACCGTAGCCACCGGGTCGCGGCGGCGGTCCTCCTTCTCACTCGGCCGGGTGAACCGGTCCGGATCCGGACCGGGCGGGTTCCGGTGGCTGCCATCGTGGCGGAACACCACCCCCACTAGCCCCCGGAGCGCGGATGAAGCACACCCGTCACGGTGTCCGCACCCTCACCACCCTGCTGCTGGCCGCCGCCCTGGCCGCGGCCGCCACCACCCCGGCCGCGGCCCGCGCCGCGCTGCCGGACGCCACCGACGCCGCCTTCGCCGACGACTGCCTGCGCGCCCACAACGAGTACCGCGCCCGGCACGGCGTCCCGGCGATGACCCCGGACCCCGCCGTCCAGGAGTACGCCAGGAGCCGCGCCGCCCACCTGTCGACCTCCGAGCGCCTCTCCGGCGGCCACACCGGCCTCGACCCCGCGTACGGCGAGAACCAGTCCTGGTTCGGCTCCACCGTCCCCGACCTGGCCACCTGCCGCCGGGCCGTCGACGCCTGGTACGCGCAGGCCGGGAACTACGACTACGGCAGGCCCGGCTACTCCGCCGCCACCGGCCTGTTCACCCAGGTGGTCTGGAAGTCCTCCACCCGCCTCGGCTGCGCCCGCGCCCACGGCCGCGGCGACACCTGGTACGAGACCTACGTCGTCTGCGAGTACGGTCCCCCGGGCAACGTCGCCCCCGAGTACGCCGGGAACGTCCTGCCCCCGCGCACCTGATCAGCAGGTCTCCCGGTACGGGACGCCGGGCAGGTGGGTGCGCCACTCCGCCCGGCCCAGCCCGCCGCCCGCCCGGCGGCACAGCGCCGCCGCGACGGCCGGCGGGGCGACCTCGATCCGCCGCAGCGGCACGTGCACCCCGGAGACGTACAGGACCGCCGAGTCCGCGGAGAAGGCGAGATCCCGGACGAGGCCCCCCGCGGTGGGCAGCGGTGAGCCGATGGGGAGGAGGGAGGCGAGGTCCCAGAGCTGCACGGTGTGGTCGTAGGAGGCGGCCGCGAGCATCCGTCCGTCCGGCGAGAACGCGAGCGCGGTGACCCGCCCCGCCTCGGATCCGGCGGTCCGGGCCAGCACGCCGAGGCGGCGGGCGACCGCTCCGTCCCACAGCACGACCCGCCCCGCGTCCTTCCCCTCCGCGAAGTACCGGCCGTCGGGGCTGAAGCCGAGCGCGTCGTCCGCCGCTCCCGGGATCCGCGACCGGGGGTCCGCGGTCATGCTCGGCAGGTCGACGACGCGGCCGGACGAGGAGACCAGCAGCCGCCCGTCCGGCCGCACGGCGAAGGCCGGACCCTTCACGTCCGGCACCTCCGCCGTCACGCTCAACCGGGCCGGATCCCAGAGGGTGACGCCCTCCGGCTCCCGGTCCGAGGTCGTCGCCAGCCGGCCGTCCGGGAGGAACGCCAGTCCGCCCCAGCCGCCGATCGGCCCGTCGGCCGAGGCCACCTCCCGCTGCCGCACCGGGTCCCACACCAGGATCCGGCGGGTGGCGGAGGATCCGTCCGTCCAGGTGGTGGCGGCCGCCAGCAGTCCGCCGTCGGCCCGGAAGGCCAGGGCGGATCCGCAGGTCGGCCGGATCACCCCGGCCTCGGGCGATGGCGTGAGCGGGCAGGGCAGGCCGCCGGACTCGGCCACCCGGGCCCCGCTCGCGACGTCGACGATCCGCAGATCGGCCGTCCCGGTGCCCTCCGCCGCGGTCAGGGTGGCGAGGAGCCGGCCGTCCGGGGCGAACTCCGCGGAGAGCAGCACCTCGGACCGCCACTGCCGGTGCGTCGCCTCGCCGATGTCGTACACGTGGACGACGTTGTGCTCGGCGCTCTCCCCCGGGTAGCCGAGGTAGCGCAGCCGGCCCGCCACCGGGTCCACCGCGGCCTCCCCGGGGGTGGTGCCGGTCACCGGGTAGATCCCCACCGGGGTGTCGGGGCTGTCGAGGCGCCAGAGCACGACGTCCTCGTCCGTCGCCGCGACCAGGTAGCCGTTGTCGTCGCTGGACCCGATCGTCTGCACCTCGCGCACCGGCAGCAGGGGCCGCTCGGAACCGGCGGCGACGTCCCACAGGCGGATCCCGTCCTCGGTCAGGTGGGCGAGCAGGCCGTCGCCGACGAACCGGTAGCGCTCGTCGTGGCACGCCGGGTCGGGCGCCTCCCCCGCCCAGGGCGCGGGCAGCTGCCGCTGGTCCGCCAGGTCCCATAGGCGCAGCGGCCGGCCCGGGGCGCAGAGCAGGAGCAGCCGGCCGGCCGTGTCGACCGTCGCGTCCGGGAGGCTCTGGTTCATCGGGCGGCGTTCCCTCTCCTGGCGGATCCTGGTGACGCCCGAGTACTCGACCTGGACCTTGAGGTCCGGATCGCGCGGCTCGCTCACCTCCAGCAGCGAACGGCCGCTCTCCGCGTCCCAGACGGTGACCACCCACGCGGTGGGGGCACGGCCGTAGCCGATGACCTGCCGCCCGCCGGGCGCCATCTCCGCCCCGGCGTCCGCGCGGCCGAGGACCCGGTCGGGCCGGCGGCCGGTGAGGTCCCGCACCGCCACCCGGCCGGCGCCGCGGAGGTTCCCCGCGGTGGCCGGATCGGCGGCGCCGTCCGGGAAGAAGGTCACCAGATCCCCGTCCCCGCGCTTCCACCCCACCCGGTCCACGTCCTCCCCGAGGCCGGGCAGGGTGCGCACGACGGTTCCGGTCTCCAGGTCCCGGACGGTCACGCGCCCGGGGCCGACGCTGGTCAGCGTCCGGCCGTCCGAGCCGAGGTAGCGGACGGTGCGCGGGTCGTCGTCGGGGTCGCTGAAGGCCTCCAGCTCCGATTGCGCCAGGCCGCCCAGCAGGACCGACCTGGTCTCCGGCAGGTCGGCGAGGCGCCAGGCGGCGAGGGCGAGCCGGATGGCGGTGCGCGGGTCGGAGAGCCGCAGACTGGTGGCGACCCCGGCGGCCCGGCGGGCCTCCGCCTCGACGCGGCGCCGCTCGCCGACCCGGTTCTGCTGCCACGCGGCCAGTCCGGCCGTCAGGGCGAGCACCAGCACCGTGCAGAGCACGCCGGTGAGCACCCGCCGCCGTCGGCGCTCACGGCCCTGCGCGGCGGTGCTCGCGGTGAGGAACTCCCGCTCGATCGGGGTGAGTTCGTCCGGTCCCTCACGGCGGGCCGGGAACCGTTGCGCCGCGACGGCCAGCCGGACCCCGCGGTACAGCGCCCCGGTGTCCCGGCCGAGGGACGTCCAGGTGTGCGCGGCCTCGGTGAGCCGGCGCTGGACGTGCAGGCGTTCGCGGTCCTCCTCGATCCAGCCGCGCAGCCGGGGCCAGGCGGTGAGCAGCGCCTCGTGGGCGAGTTCCACGGCGGTCCCGGTGAGGGTGACCAGCCGGGCGCGGGCCAGCTGTTCGAGGACGGGCGCGGTGTCGGAGGCCACCGCGCCGGACTCGTCGGAGCCGTGGGAGCCGTCGGGGCCGTCGGGGCCGTCGGGGCCCTCGAACTCGGCGCGGTCGGCGGGCCGGCGGGTGTCCTGGGTGCCCCGTCCCGGCGCGACCAGCCGCAGCAGCACCCGGCGGGCGGCGGCGGCCTGCCCGGGGGTGAGACCGGCGTGGAACTCCTCGGCGGTACGGGCGAGCGCGCCGTGCAGGCCGCCGGCCGCGTCGTAGGCGCTCTCGGCGAGGGTGCGGCCGTGGCGGCGGCGCCAGGTCTCCAGCAGGGCGTGCGAGAGCAGCGGCAGGCCACCGGGCTCGTCGGCGAGCTCGCGGACGATCCGGGCGGTGAGCGAGCGTTCGACGACCAGGCCGCGGGCGGCGGCGGGCCGCACGACGGCGTCGCGCAGCTCGTCCGGGCTCATCGGGGTGACCAGCTGGGTGGTGTCCCGGACGGCCTCGGCGAGCGGGCCGTGGGCCGCGCAGTGGCCGAAGAAGTCGGCCCGCACCGCGAGCACCACGCGGGCGCCGCGGTCGGGCTCGGCGGCGGCGAGCAGCAGGTCGACGAAGCGGGCGCGCTCGGCAGCGTCGGTGCAGAGCGTGAACACCTCCTCGAACTGGTCGACGAGCAGCACCACGCCCCGGCCGGTGCGTTCCGGCGCGAGCAGTTCGGCGTGGCTGCGGACCGGGTGCGGGCCGGGGGTGAGCAGCCGGATCGCGGTGGGCCGCCGCGGGCCGGCCTCCTCCTCGCGCAGGGCCGGGACCAGGCCGGCCCGCAGCAGCGAGGACTTGCCGCTGCCGGAGGGCCCGACCAGGGCCACCACCCGCCGTTCGCGCACCAGCGCGACGAGCCGGGCGACCAGCCGCTCGCGCCCGAAGAACAGTTCCCGGTCGCCGGGCTCGAACCTGGCCAGCCCGAGGTACGGGGCGTCGGCCGGATCGTCGGCCGCCGCCGTCCGCTCGGCCAGCTCCCGGCTCGCCCGCCGCCAGCGCTCCGCCCACGCGTCGACGTCGCCCCCGCACGCGCCGACGTAGGCGAGCGCGACGGGCAGGGTCGGCAGCCGCTCCCCGGACGCCGCCTGCGCGAGTGCGGCCGGGGAGTAGTGCGCGCGGGCCGCCATGGCCCGGTAGGTGAGGCCTCCGGACTCCTGCCGGAGTTCGCGCAGCTGGTACGCGAACCGCTCGGCCGGTCCGTCCGCCGGGTCCACCGGCCGTTCACGACGCCCCATCCCGCCCCCGCCCCGCGTGCGGACCACCCCCGCCCACAAGGATCCTGACGCCCCGCCAGGTCTTTGTCCACGGCACCCGGGAGGGCCTTCTGGACAACCTCCGGACGGCGAAGACTGAGGTCATCGGCTCCGGGCCTCCCCGACGGGGGTGGGGAGGCCCGGAGCGGATCGGCACGAGCCGGGATGCGCCGCCCCGGCCTGGTCGCGCCACCCTGGATCGACCCGCCAGAATAGTGTCGATCATGAATAATCTCAGGCCTCGACGTGAACCTATGCAAATTCCCAAGGTGAACTAAGTTACAAACCTTGAAATCGAAGCCACTTGGTTTGCCCACATGCTGAGATCCATGCGATAGTCGAGATGTCCGAGGGCGGACGCCGGCAACTGGCGCGCGCCCTGGGCGACGATGACTTCGGCTGGCCCGACCTGGCACGGCCGACGCCCATCGCGCGGCACGCACCCCCTTGGCCGGCGCGATGACCTGCAGGGGCCCCCAGCCACCGGACCACGGTGAAGTCGGGGGCCCCGCGTGTTTTCCCGGACCGGGGCGGCTCAGACCGCCCGCTCACGGACCTTCAGCTCGAACCAGACGCCCTTGCCGCGCGGCAGCAGGTCGGCGCCCCAGCGGTCCGCCAGGTCGTCGACCACCTGCAGCCCGCGCCCGCGCTCGTTGGCCGGCACCGGCTCCGCCACGATCATGCACGGCAGCGCCCGGGAGGAGTCCCGCACCTCCACCCGGACCCAGCCCGGCTTGCGCACCAGGTGCAGGCCGATCGTCCGGCCGGCCGCGTGCCGCAGCGCATTGGCGACGAGTTCGCTGGTGAGTAACTCGCCGACCTCCAGGTGCTGGTGCAGGTCCCAGTTCTCCAGGGCCGCGAGCACCAGTCTGCGCGCCAGCGGACCGGTCGCCGGCCGGGACGGCAACCGCACCTCTCGCGGTGCGTCCCGGTCGCACAGCTTCCCGACGTACAGCTGCTCCAGCTCCTCGGAGCTGAGCCGTTCCAGGGCCGCGAGGGCGTCCTGGAACGGTGCCCACGACGCGTCAGCGACCAAGCTGGATCCCGGAAGTGATGACTGATCTGTTTCGCCCCAACCCGCCATGCGGACCATCATTGCGGAACGCAAGCGGCCGCGTACGGACAATGAGCAAACGATCACCGAGTGTTTCGGCATATGCCGCGTGCAACCCGAACCCGCGTTCGGGCAGGTCCGGGGCACGGGGCGGCGCGTGTGCTACCAGGCGCTCCAGTCGAGGTTCCAGCCGCTGAGGCCGTTGTCCGGCGCGACCCGGCCGCGGGCGGAGTTCTGCACGGTCACCACGTCCCCGACGAGCGAGCCGTCGTAGAACGTGCCCGCCGAGGTGCCCGAGCCGCCGCCCTTGACGTCCTTCAGGCCCACGCAGCCGTGGCTGACGTTGTCCTCGCCGAAGGCGTTGCTCCAGTAGTTGCCGTGCACGTAGGTGCCCGAGTCGGTGAGCCGCATGGAGTGCGGCACCTGGAGGTCGTAGGGCTCGCCGGTCATCCCGGGCAGGGTGCTGGACTGCATCCGCACCACGCCCTCCTTCGACATGACGACCATGGTGCCGTTCCAGGTCGGGTGCTCCGGCGAGCCGGAGGTGATCTCGACGACCGAGCTCCGGCCGTCCTGGACCACCGTCATCTCGTGCGTCTTGGCGTCAACCGTCGAAATCCGGGATCGCCCGATAGTGAAGGGCTCGTCCCGGTCGACTCCCCCGTAGACGCCCGGGGCGATCTCCACGCTCTTCAGCCGGTACTGGACGGTGACCGTCGTCCCCGGGGTCCAGTACTTCTCGGGACGGAAGTCCAGCCGGCGGTTGCCGAACCAGTGGCCCTTCACCGCCGTGCCGTCGCTGGTCTTGAAGGTGATGCCCTTCGCCACCGCCTCCTTGTTCTTCACGTCCTTGTCGAAGGAGACCGAGACGATCATTCCCACGCCGTAGGTGGCGCCGTCCTCGATGTTGTCGCCCGCCTTCGCCTCGCGCTCGGGCGTGAGCGTGGTGAAGCTGCTGTCCGCCGCGGCGACCACGCCGCCGGCGTCCGCCGCCAGCGCGCTGACCTGGTAGGCGGTGCCGACCGCGAGCGGGCCGGACGGGGTCCAGCTCGACCCGTCGGCGGCGATCGTGCCGGCCACTTCCTGGCCGGCCCGGTCGCTGACCTTGACGGTGGTGAGCCTGCCGCCGGAGACCGCGACCTTGAGGGTGCCGTCCGGGGCGACGTCCACCGCGCCGGCCTTCGGCTGGATGTCCACCACGGCCTGCGACACCTTGGGCGCGGCACTCGCGGCGGGCGCGCCCGGCGACGCCGCGGCCGCTGCGGCCGCCCCGGGGGCCGGCGCCGACGGGGCCCCCGCG
>NZ_JBHVIV010000058.1:0-51699 GCF_042799475.1 Kitasatospora sp. NPDC057692
CCGGCGCGGCGGGGGCGGCGGCTCCGGCCGCCGGTGGCGGGGGGGGGCGCGTGGGGTATGGGTGGTGGGGGGGGGGGGGGCCCGCGGGGGGGGGGGGGGGCCGCGCCGGGACCGGGACCCAGGTCCGGCCGTCAGCCGATGGAGCGGGGCAGGCGGGTCGTCAGGTAGAAGACCGTGAACGAGCCCAGGAGTTGGATGCCCAGGCAGAGGGCGAGCGCGCGGTCCATGCCGAGGCCGGGCGAGAGGGCCAGGTAGAGCGAGCCCAGGGTGGCGACGCCCAGGGCGAGGCTGGACTGCTGGCCGGTGGCGAGCACCCCGCTGCCCACGCCCGCCCGGGCGGCGGGGACCTTGGAGAGGACGACGCGGAACAGCGGGGTGCCGATCAGCCCCTGCCCGATGCCGGCGAGGGCGACGCCCGGGGCCATCCGCAGCGGGGAGAAGCCCTCCGGGTCGGCGAGCACGGTGACGGCCAGGGTGGAGAGGCCGACGGCCTGGACGGCGGCGCCGGCGGTGAGGACACGGCTGCCGAACCGGCCGATGAGGCGCGGGCCGGAGAGCGAGGCGGTGAAGTAGCCGACGGCCATCGGGACCAGCGCCCAGCCGGCCGCGACCGGGCCGAGGTGCAGGCCCTGCTGGAGGGCGACCGCGATGACGAACATGAAGCCGCCGAAGCCGCCGAAGTAGGGGACGGCGATGCCGAGGCCGCGCCGCATCTCGGGGATGCGCAGCAGGGTGGGCGGCACCAGCGGGGTGTCACCGCGGCGCTCGGCCCGGCGTTCGACCAGGGCGAAGGCGGTGGCGAGCACGGGGAACAGCGCCAGCAGCGCCCAGGACCAGAGCGGCCAGCCGGCTGCGCGGCCCTCCATCAGCGGGACCAGGAGGGACAGCAGGGCCCCGGTGAGCAGGACGGTTCCGGCGATGTCGACCTTGGCGGCCTGCTCGGCGCGGCTCTCCGGGACGAAGCGCAGCGCGAGGACGAGGGCCAGCAGGGCGAAGGGGACGTTCAGCAGGAAGACCGAGCGCCAGCCGCTGCCGAAGAGGTCGGCGGCGACCAGCATGCCGCCGAGCACCTGGCCGATGACCACCGAGATGCCGCCGACGGCGCCGTAGACCGAGAGCGCGCGACCGCGCCGGGCGCCGTGGGTGGCGGCGGTGATGGTGCCGAGGACCTGCGGGATCAGCAGCGCGGCGGACGCGCCCTGGGCGGCCCGGGCGGCGACCAGCGACCAGGCGCCGGGGGCGAGGCCGCAGGCGAGCGAGGTCACGGCGAAGGCGGCGGCCCCGGCGACGAAGACGCGGCGGCGGCCGAAGATGTCACCCAGCCGGCCGCCGAGGACCAGCAGGACGGCGAAGGCGATGCCGTACCCGGCGGCGACCAGTTCGAGCACGGCGGGGCCGGCGGCGAGGTCGTGGTCGATGGTCGGCAGGGCGACGTTGACGATGAAGAAGTCGAGCATCGGGAGGAACGCCCCGAGCAGGACGGTGACCAGCCCGGCGGTGCCGAGGGAGGGGCCGGGGGACGGGGAGGAGGAAGGGGCGGAGGGGGCGGAAGGGGCGGAGGGGAGGGCGGAGGAGGTGGAGGCGAGGGGCCTGGCGGTGGTCAGTTGCTGGGTCACGGTCCTACGATCGGCCGCGCCGCACCCTGGTACCAGAGTGTGCTTATCCGGGTATAAGAAGTACCTGGAAACAGGATGGTGAGTGGCGCATCCTGGTGGAATGAGTCTGACCACCGCCACGGCCGGCGCCGCCACGGCGACCACTGCCACGGCGACCACCGGGAGAGCGTCCGCCGATCCGCGGCGGCAGCAGCTGGCGGCGTTCCTCCGCAGCCGCCGGGAGCGGATCACCCCCGAGCAGGTGGGGCTGCCGATGACCGGCCGGCGGCGCACGCCGGGGCTGCGCCGCGAGGAGGTGGCGCAGCTCGCCGCCGTCGGGGTCACCTGGTACACGTGGCTGGAGCAGGGCCGTGAGATCCAGGTGTCCGTCCAGGTGCTGGACGCGGTGGCGCGGGCCCTGCTGTTCGATCCGAGCGAGCGGGCCCACCTGTTCACGCTGGCCGGGGCGGAGGACCCGGCGCCGGTGCGGGAGTGCCTGACCGTCACTCCGGGCATCCGGCTGACGCTGGACCGGATGGCGCCCTACCCGGCCGCGCTGATCAACTCCCGCTACGACGTGCTGGCCTGCAACGCCCAGTACACCGGGATCGTCGGCGACCTGGAGGCGATGCCCCCGGAGGACCGCAATCTGATGTGGCTGGCGTTCACCCCCTCGCGCTTCCGCGACGTGCTGGTGGACCACGAGGACGAGCGCGAGGTCATGGTGGCCCGGTTCCGCTCCGGGATGGGCGACCACGGCGGCGAGCCCGCCTGGCGGACGCTGCTCTGCCGGCTGCGCCAGGTCTCCCCGGCCTTCGACGAGGCCTGGCAGCGGCACGACGTGCTGCGGCCGGGGAACGGGCTGAAGCGCTTCCTCCTGCCGGAGGTGGGGCTGCTGCGCTTCGACTACACGAGTTTCTGGCTGGGCCCCTCCCAGGGCTCGCGGATGGTGGTCTACACCCCGAAGGACGAGGAGACCGCCGCGCTGGTGGACCGGCTGCCCACCGGGCTGCCGTCGGCCGGGCCCGCGACCCGGGCCCCGGCGCTGCCGACCCGCTGACGGCCGCCCGGCCCGGGCCAGCCCGAGGGCCAGGCAGAGCGCGGCGAGCGGGAGTTCGACGCAGCCCGCCATCACCAGCGCGGCGAGCGCCTCGGCGCCCGGGGCCGCGGTGGCGACGTCGAGCAGGGCGTCGCCCGCGAGCAGCAGGGCGACCACGGTGGCGGGCACGACGGCGTCGGTCCGGCGGTGGCGCAGCACGGCGTCCAGCCGGAGCAGGGCGGCGAACTGGCACAGGTCGAGGACGACCCACGCCGTCTCGCCGGCCGCCGCGAGCAGCGCCACCCAGGGCAGCAGCGCGAAGGCGGCGAAGACCGGCACCCGCGCGGCGAGCGGGGCGAGCGGGGCGAGCATGGGGCGGCCGGGCAGGACGGCGGCGCTCATCGGGCGCCCTCCGACTCCGCGGGGACGGTCCGGGCGTCGCGGGCGGTCCGGACCCGGACCAGCGGGGATCGCTCGGGCCCGGCCCCGCCGGGCGCCTCGACGAGCACGCCGTCGAGGACGCCCTCGGCCCAGGCGAGCCAGAACTCCCCGGCGACGGTGACCACCTCGCCCGCCGTGACCACCGGCGAGTGCCGCCCCGGCAGCCGGAGCAGCCCGCCGCGGGTGAAGCCGACGGCCGGGGCGGCGCCGCCGTCCGGCAGCCGGCCCCAGGCGAGCCCGTGCCGGACGCTTCGCCGCCCGCCCGGACCGGAACGGGACCCGGAAGCGGCACCGGCCCAGGCGCGGGCACCGCGCAGCAGCCCGCGGCCGAGCCGGGAGGCGACGACGACGTCCACCAGCTCGCCGTGCTCGTACACCTCCAGCGCCGCCCGCCGCCCGCGACCGGCCGGAACGCTGCGCACCGACCACGGCCCGACCGGGCCGCAGGGCCCGCCGGGTGCGCCGAACCCGTCGAACCCGTCGAACCCGTGGATCCGGCCCGGGCCGCCGAGGCCGTCGGACGCACCGGCCGGCCCGACCGGCAGCCGGCCCTCGTCCGCGGCGGCCGGGTCCGGGGCGGCGGACGCGCTGCGGCCCGCACGGGCGGTGCCGTGGGCCGGACGCCCGTGCGGCGGAGTGGCGGAGTGCGATGCGGTGCTCGTCATGACGTCAAGACTCGTCGCCGCGCGCCGTGTTGTCGGTAGTGCGTCGATCCGAATCGGGGGTGTAGCTAGCTTCACCATTTCTCGGCAGCGCCCTTCATGGTGACGCTTGATCACCGGGCTCTAGGCTGTCCGCCATGTCCTCCACGACGCCGCCCAGCGCGCCCGCCAGGAGCGTCGCCCGGCCCCCGTGGTCGACGGCGGCCTGGCGGGACACCCGGTTCCTGGCCGCCGGGATCCCGCTCTCCCTGCCCGCCTGGCTGATCGTCCTCGCCCCGAAGGTGACGCTGGTCCTGCTGGGCGCGATCCTGCTCGCCGTCCGCCCGCTCACCACCGCCCAGCGCGGCCGGCTGCGCGCGCTGCGCGGCGTGGAGATCCCGCCGCTGCTGCGGTCCACCGGTACGCCCGCCGGCCTGTTCACCGCGCTGCGCACCGGCGTCAGCTGGCGGCAGGTCGGCTACCACCTGGTGGTCGGCCCGCTGGTCGCGGGCGGCGCGGTGGTCGTCGTGTACGGGTGGGGCGCCGCCCTGGCGGCCTCGACGGTCTTCGGCTGGTGCTGGATGCTGCCGGCCTCCTCGCCCGTCCAGTACCAGTGGGCCAAGCTGGACGTCCCGCTCACCGTCGGCGGCCTGCTGCTGCTCGTGGTGCTGCCCGCGGCGGCCGGCCTGCTGGCCCGGCTGGACGAGGCGCTCGCGGTGCGGATGCTCGGTCCGGGCCGCACCGCCGAGCTGGAGCACCGGATCGAGGAGGTGGTCGAGAGCCGGGCCGGGCTGGTCGACGCGGTCGACGCCGAGCGCCGCCGGATCGAGCGCGACCTGCACGACGGCACCCAGCAGCGGCTCACCTCGCTCGCCATGAACCTCGGCCTGGCCCGCCGCACCCTCAAGAACGTCCCGCCCGAGGCGATGCAGGTGATCGTCGAGGCGCACGAGGAGGCCCAGGCGGCCATCGACGAACTGCGCGACCTGGTCCGCGGCCTGCACCCGGCCGTCCTGGAGGACCGCGGCCTGGACGCGGCGCTCTCCGGCATCGCGGCCCGCGCCCCGCTGCCGGTCCGGCTGGACGTCGACGTGGCCGAGCGGATAGCGCCGACCGTCGAGGCGGTCGCCTACTTCACCGTCTCCGAGGCGCTGACCAACGTCGCCAAGCACGCCCGGGCCTCCCGGGCGGACGTCTCGGTGCGCACGGCCGGCGGCCGGCTGCGCCTGGTCGTCAGCGACGACGGCGTGGGCGGGGCGGACGCCGCGCGCGGCACCGGCCTGACCGGCCTGCGCCAGCGCACCGCCTCGGTCGACGGAACCCTGTCCGTCATCAGCCCGGTCGGGGGCCCGACCACCATCACCGTGGAGTTGCCGTGCGTGCTGTGATCGCCGAGGACTCGGTCCTGCTCAGGGTCGGTCTGGTCAAGGTCCTGGAGGCGGTGGGCTACGAGGTGGCCGCCGCCGTCGGGGACGCCGAGGAACTGCTCGCCGCGGTGCAGGAGCACCGCCCGCGGGTGGTGGTCGCGGACGTGCGGATGCCGCCGGGCTTCACGGACGAGGGGGTGCGGGCCGCGCTGGTGATCCGCCGGCAGTGGCCGGAGGTGGCGGTGCTGCTGCTCTCGCAGTTCGTGGAGGAGCGGTACGCCGCGGATCTGCTGACCACCAACACCAGCGGCGTCGGCTACCTGCTCAAGCAGCGGGTGGCCAATGTCGACGATTTCGTGGACGCGCTGCAGCGGGTCGCCGAGGGCGGCACCGCGCTGGACCCGGAGGTGGTCGCCCAGCTGCTGGTGCGCCGCCACCGCGATCCGCTGGAGCGGCTGACCCCGCGCGAGCGGGACGTGCTCGCCCTGATGGCGGAGGGCCGGTCCAACGCCGCGATCGCCGCCGCCCTGGTGGTCAGCGACAGCGCGGTCGCCAAGCACATCAACTCGATCTTCGCCAAGCTCGACCTGCCGCCCGCCGACGAGAGCCACCGGCGGGTGCTCGCGGTGCTGCGCTTCCTGGAAGTGGGGTGACGATGACGACGGGGCGGGGGCCGGCGGACGGCGCGGGGGCGGGGGCGGCGGGGCCCGCCCGCCGCGGCCGCCGGGGCTGGCGGGTGCTCGGAACGCTGGCGGTGGTCGTGGGGCTGCTCGTCGGCGCCGTGCAGACCTGGGCGATGGCGGTGCAGCAGCGCACCCGCTCGGAGATGACCTATCCGGTCGCGGTGACCAAGGTGCGGCTGGACACCGGCACCGCCGCGGTCCGGATCCGGCCCGGCCGGGAGGGCCAGGTGGTGGTGCGCCAGTACCTGAACTGGATGGTCCGGATGCCGGTGGTCTCGGCGCTCTTCGACCAGGACCAGCTGGACGTCCGGATGCGCTGCAACCAGGTGCTGCCGGTCAGCGACTTCGGTTGCGGCGCGGTGATCGAGCTGGACGTGCCGCCGGGGATCGCGGTGACCGGCAACATGTCCACCGGGAGCATCGACGTCGCCGGGGTGGCGGGGGAGGTCAATCTGCTCTCCACCTCGGGGGAGGTGCTGCTGGCCGACGTGTCCGGCCCGGTGACGGTGCGCACCACCTCCGGCTCCGTCCGGGGCAGCCGCCTCACCTCCCCGAGCGTCAACGCCGCCGCGACCTCGGGCTCGATGGAGCTGGGCTTCGCCGCGGCCCCGCGGAGCGTGGACATCGGGGTGACCTCCGGGTCGGTGGTGCTGGGCCTGCCCCAGGGATCCCGCTACGACTTCGACGGCGGGGCGTCCCCGCTGGCGCGCGGCAACATCGACCCGGCGCTGGCGGACCGCTCCAGCCCGAACAAGATCAGGATCTCGGTCAGCTCCGGCTCGGTGTCGGTCTTCGCGAAGAACGCCTCGCCCGAGGACCAGATCCGGCGGCTGATCCCGACGGGCGCGGGCCCGCCCTCGCAGGCGCGCGAGTGACGCTCCCGGCAGCGGCGGTCCCGGGGGCGGCGGCCACGGGAACGGGCTCCGGGGCAGCGGCCCCGGGCGGCTCGGCCGGGTGGGGGACAATGAAGAGTCCCCCACCCGCCGTCCCCGAGGTCAGCCGCGCATGACAGTCCCGCCCGCACCCATCGAGCCGAGCACCGCGACCGCCACCGCGACCGGCCCCGCCGACGGCGACACCCCGGCGACCGCCACCGCCGCTCCCGCCCTCGCCGCCGAGTTCGCGCCGCTGTCCATCGGCCCGCTGGAGGTCTGGCCGCCCGTCGTGCTGGCGCCGATGGCCGGCATCACCAACGCGCCGTTCCGCACCCTGTGCCGCGAGCAGAGCGGCGGCAAGGGCCTCTACGTGTCCGAGATGATCACCACCCGGGCCCTGGTCGAGCGCAACGCCAAGACCATGCAGCTGATCACCTTCGACCCGAGCGAGAAGCCGCGCTCGATCCAGCTGTACGGGGTGGACCCGGTGACGGTTGGCAAGGCGGCCCGGATGATCGCCGACGAGGGCCTCGCCGACCACATCGACCTCAACTTCGGCTGCCCCGTCCCCAAGGTGACCCGCAAGGGCGGCGGCTCGGCGCTGCCCTACAAGCGCAACCTGCTGCGCGAGATCCTGCGCGAGGCGGTCGCCAACGCCGGCGACCTGCCGGTCACCATGAAGATGCGCAAGGGCATCAACGACGACCACCTCACCTACCTGGACGCCGGCCGGATCGGCGCCGAGGAGGGCGTCTCCGCGATCGCCCTGCACGGCCGCACCGCCGCCCAGCACTACGGCGGCACCGCCGACTGGTCGGCGATCGCCCGGCTTCGCGAGTCCGTCCCGGCGGAGATCCCGGTGCTCGGCAACGGGGACATCTGGTCGGCGGACGACGCGGTGCGGATGATGCGCGAGACCGGCTGCGACGGCGTGGTGGTCGGCCGCGGCTGCCTGGGCCGGCCGTGGCTGTTCAAGGACCTGGTGGCGATCTTCGAGGGCGAGGTCGACCACGCCCGCCCGACCTTCGCCGACGTGGCACGGGCGATGGTCCGGCACGCGCAGCTGCTCGGGGAGTGGCTGGGCGACGAGGCCCGCGGCGTGATCGACTTCCGCAAGCACGTCGCCTGGTACACCAAGGGCTTCTCGGTGGGCTCGGAGCTGCGGGTGAAGCTGGCCAACTCCTCCTCGCTCGCCGAACTGGCCGAAACCCTCGCCCTGGTGGAGCAGTCCCAGGCCTGGCCGGCCGGTGCGGACGGCCCGCGCGGGCGGACCAGCGGCAACAACCGGGTCGTCCTGCCGGACGGCTGGTTGGACGATCCGTATGACTGCGCCCGACCGGGCCAGGACGCCGAATCGGACACCTCTGGCGGGTGACCTGGCCGAAGTGGCGAAAATGGCCCTCCGGGGTCGATGGCCACCGCGGCCCAGCCCTCTTTGCCGATCTGGCCAAGAGGGCTCCTTTTTGTCAGTCGGACATCACGGAGCGGACACGTTTCTGGACGCAGTGCGACGACGAGCGGAGCCGGCCTACGCCCGAACGCTGAGATGCGCTCGTGACGCTGGCCACATACCCTGGCGGTCGGAGGTGGCCGACAGGACGAAATGAACAAGTCGGGGGTGGATCGCTTCCCGAAGGGGGGCGGCGGCGGATCAGGCACTGAGGGTGCAGGAAATCAAGCCGGTCCGTCAGGCCGGGGCGTCCGCGGCTACGGTGCGTTCCGGGGATGTGATCTTCCGGTTTCGATGACTTCAAGACTTGAACGCTCGCTAGCGTCAGCCGGACGATTTCACCACCAGAGGTGAACGCCATTCAGCGCATTCGATCTAGCGGGTTACCTGCCGATCCTGACGACGTACGCCCCATTGGCGGCGCGGAAGAGCCTTCGAAATGGGTATGTTCTCCGGCGTCAGGGCAACCGTGTGCGAGGAGACCGACCCGTGGCGTCCCAGCAGAAGTTTGTTTACTCCTTCACTGAAGGAAACAAGGACCTCAAGGATCTTCTTGGCGGTAAGGGCGCGAACCTGGCCGAGATGACCAACCTGGGCCTCCCGGTCCCTCCGGGGTTCACCATCACCACCGAGGCCTGCAAGGTCTTCCTGGAGACCGGCAGCGAGCCCACCTCGCTGCACGAGGAGATCAGCGCCCACCTGGACGCCCTTGAGCGGGAGATGGGCAAGAAGCTCGGCCAGGCCGACAACCCGCTGCTCGTCTCGGTGCGTTCGGGCGCCAAGTTCTCCATGCCCGGCATGATGGACACCGTCCTGAACATCGGCCTCTCGGACGCCTCGGTGGCCGGTCTGGTCGCGCAGTCCGGCAACGAGCGCTTCGCCTGGGACTCCTACCGCCGCCTGGTCCAGATGTTCGGCAAGACCGTGCTGGGCGTCGACGGCGAGCTGTTCGAGGAGGCCCTGGACGAGGCCAAGCACGCCAAGGGCACCGCCAACGACCTCGACCTGGACGCCGCCGACCTGAAGCAGCTGGTCGAGGTCTTCAAGGGCATCGTCGAGCGCGAGACCGGCCGGGCCTTCCCGCAGGAGCCGCGCGAGCAGATGGACCTCGCCATCCACGCGGTCTTCCACTCCTGGAACGGCGACCGGGCCCGGCTCTACCGCCGCCAGGAGCGCATCCCGAACGACCTGGGCACCGCGGTCAACGTCTGCACCATGGTCTTCGGCAACCTCGGCGAGGACTCCGGCACCGGTGTCGCCTTCACCCGCGACCCCTCCACCGGCACCCAGGGCGTCTACGGCGACTACCTGTCCAACGCCCAGGGCGAGGACGTCGTCGCCGGCATCCGCAACACGCTGCCGCTGGCCGAGCTGGAGAAGCTCGACAAGAAGTCGTACGACGAGCTGATGACGATCATGCAGACGCTCGAGAACCACTACCGCGACCTCTGCGACATCGAGTTCACCATCGAGCGCGGCAAGCTCTGGATGCTCCAGACCCGGGTCGGCAAGCGCACCGCCGCGGCCGCCTTCCGGATCGCCGTCCAGCTGGTCGACCAGGGCCTGATCGACCTGGACGAGGCCCTCATGCGGGTCACCGGCGGCCAGCTCTCCCAGCTGATGTTCCCGCGCTTCGCCCCGAACGCCGAGTCCAAGCAGATCGCCTGGGGCCTCGCCGCCTCGCCCGGCGCCGCGATCGGCAAGATCGTCTTCGACTCCTACACCGCCGTGAAGTGGTCGCGCTCCGGTGAGAAGGTCATCCTGGTCCGCCGCGAGACCAACCCGGACGACCTGGACGGCATGATCGCCGCCGAGGGCATCCTCACCTCGCGCGGCGGCAAGACCTCGCACGCCGCCGTCGTCGCCCGCGGCATGGGCAAGACCTGTGTCTGCGGCGCCGAGGAGCTGGAGGTCGACACCAAGCGCCGCCGGATGACCACCGCCGACGGCCTGGTGCTGGAGGAGGGCGACGTCGTCTCCATCGACGGTGCGACCGGCAAGGTCTACCTCGGTGAGGTCCCCGTGCTGCCCTCCCCGGTGGTCGAGTACTTCGAGGGCACCCTGCACGCCGGCGCCGACGTCCAGGGCGGCCTGGTCCAGGCCGTGCACCGGCTGATGTCGCACGCCGACGGCCGCCGCCGGCTCGCCGTGCGCGCCAACGCCGACAACGCCGAGGACGGCTCGCGCGCCCGCCGCTACGGCGCCCAGGGCATCGGCCTGTGCCGCACCGAGCACATGTTCCTCGGCGAGGAGCGCCGCAAGGAGGTCGAGCACCTGATCCTCGCGGACAACGACAAGGACCGCGAGCAGGCGCTCTCCACCCTGCTGCCGATGCAGAAGGGCGACTTCGTCGAGCTCTTCCAGGCGCTGGACGGCCTGCCCGTCACCGTCCGCCTGCTCGACCCGCCGCTGCACGAGTTCCTGCCGGACATCACCGAGCTGTCGGTACGCGTCGCCCTCGCCGAGGCCCGCAAGGACCCGAACGAGAACGACCTGCGTCTGCTCCAGGCGGTGCACAAGCTGCACGAGCAGAACCCGATGCTCGGCCTGCGCGGCGTCCGCCTCGGCCTGGTCATCCCCGGCCTGTTCGGCATGCAGGTCCGCGCCATCGCGGAGGCCGCCGCCGAGCGCAGGCTGGCCGGCGGGGACCCGCGCCCCGAGGTCATGATCCCGCTGGTCGGCACCGTCCAGGAGCTGGAGCTGGTCCGCGACGAGTGCGAGCGCGTGCTCGCCGAGGTCGCCCAGTCCACCGGCGTCCAGCTGGAGATCAAGCTGGGCACCATGATCGAGCTGCCGCGCGCCGCCGTGACGGCCGGCCAGATCGCCGAGGCCGCCGAGTTCTTCTCCTTCGGCACCAACGACCTCACCCAGACGGTCTGGGGCTTCTCCCGCGACGACGTCGAGGCCTCCTTCTTCACCGCCTACCTGGAGAAGGGCATCTTCGGGGTCTCGCCGTTCGAGACCATCGACCGCGACGGCGTCGGCTCGCTCGTCCGGCACGCCGTCGAGGCCGGCCGGGCCACCCGACCCGACCTCAAGCTCGGCGTCTGCGGCGAGCACGGCGGCGACCCGGACTCGGTCCACTTCTTCCACGAGGTGGGGCTGGACTACGTCTCCTGCTCCCCCTTCCGGATCCCGGTGGCGCGCCTGGAGGCCGGCCGCGCCGCCATCGAGTCTGCGGGCAGCGACTCGCGCTGAACCGCCGGGGGCTCTGAGCCCCCCGGCGCGGCGCGACCGCTGACCGCGTCCCCTCCCTCGGGGAGGGGCGTACACCGGAGCTCGGCGCAGGAGAACCGGCGTACGTGAAACGGCCGGGGCGGGAACGGACAACGGCGTCCGTACCCGCCCCGGCCGTGCGCGTTCCCGCGGCCGGGCGCGGCCGGTGCCCGGGCACCGCCCCCGGCCGGGCGCCCGGATGTGGCCGCGGCCACGTGTGTGGCTGGCCGCGCGCGGGCCCGCCGACTGCCAAGCTGGAGCCCATGACCAGCAAGAACCGCCTCTGGACCGTCCTCGCCGTGCTGCTCTGCGCGATCGCCGCCGCAGTCGGCTACGTCGCGTCCGACGGCACCGGCGACGGCACGCCGAAGGCCGCCGCGAGCTCCACCGGCCCGGCCGCCGTGTCGAGCACCCCCTCGGCCCCGAAGCCGAGCGCGCCCAGGCCCAGCGCGCCCAAGCCCTCGGCCCCGGCCGCCACGCCCCCGGCGGGCGCCGCCGCCGGCTGGGTGCCGACCGACCCGGCGATGGCCGACGTCTGCCGCACCGCGCTGCCGGGCCAGGCCCTCGACACCCTGGGCCTGATCGCCAAGGGCGGCCCCTACCCCTACCGCTCGGACGGCATCGTCTTCGAGAACCGCGAGAGCCGCCTCCCGCGCAAGGCCTCCGGCTACTACCACGAGTTCACCGTCGTGACCCCCGGCTCCGGCGACCGCGGCGCCCGCCGCGTGGTCACCGGCGACTCCGGCGAGCAGTACTGGACCGCCGACCACTACGGCACCTTCGAGGAGATCGACGCCCGCTGCTGAGCGCCCCCCGCCGGCCGCCCCGCCGCCCGCGGGGCCGGTCGGCAGGTCCGGTCAGCGGGCCCGGCGCCAGCTGATCCGGGCGTGCGGACCGTGCGGTCCGCCCGCGAGCAGCACGGCCAGCTCCTGCAGCAACGGCCCCGGGTCGCGGCGCAGCTGGACGGGCGTGGTGCGGACGACCGGCAGCCCGGCGGCGGTCAGCCGGTTGGCCCGGGTCAGGCTCCGCTCGTGGTCGGCCGGGCGCAGGTGCCAGGCCCGGGAGTCGATCTCCAGCGCGACGCAGGCCTGCGGCCAGTAGGCGTCCGGCACGGCCAGGAACCGCCCGTCCAGGAAGAGCACCGGGTTCCAGAGCGGTTCGGGCAGCCCGGCCCCGCGCACCGCGTCCCGTGCCTCGCCCTCGACCACCGAGCGCACCCCGGCCGTCAGCTCCTCCACCACCCCGGCCAGCCGGGGCAGCTCGCGGGCGTCCGGTCGGGCCAGCAACTGGTCCAGCAGCTCGCCGAGTTCGCAGTGCCGGCGCTGGACGGCCTCGGCGCACAGCGCGCGGAACCGCTGTCGTCCGCTCTCCCGGGGCGCGAGGTCGGCCAGGGCCCGGGCGACCGAGGTGCTCCAGAGCCCGTCGTCGCGCTCGAAGCCGCCAGGCATCGGCCCGCTCGCCCGGTGGATCCGGACGAACCCCCGGTCGCCGACCTTGCGCCGGGCGGGGATCAGCACGTCCACCTCGGCGAGGTCCGCCGGGTGCCCGGCGGAGGGGAGTCCGGCGTCGGCGAGCACCGCCACCCCGGTGAGCAGCACCTCTCCGACGGGCGGCGCGGTGAGCCCCTTGGGCCCCGCGTAGGCGACGGCGGCCCGCAGCCGCTGGTGCGCCGTCAGCCGCCCGGTCTGCAGGCAGATCACCCGGGGCAGCACCCGCTGCCACGGCCCGCCGGGCCGCAGCCGGTGCGCGATGGTGCCGGACGGCACGCCGAGCCCGCGCAGCTGGGCGCGGGTGGCGATGTGCTGCTGGTCGGCGCCGAGCAGCAGCAGCGGATCGAGGAGGGAGCCGGCGCTGGTCATGCCCGGGTGGTTCCCGCACGGATCGGCGGTATGCGGAACATCGCCCGCCGGGGGACTGCCCGGTCAAACGAGGTTGACGCGAGGGCGGCGGGGAGGGTGGGGTCGCCCCCGATGACGCTGGCCGCCGGACTGTTCGACGGCGGGGGTTCGTACGGCAACGGCGCCGCGATCACCGGCGGCGTGGTCGCCGCGCACACCGGGACGGCCGACATCCCGGACGCCTGGGCGGCCGCCCGCGAGCCGCTGCCCGGCTGGGCGTTCCCCGAGCCGGACGGTGTCGCGAGGGCGTCGGACCGCGGCTTCCTGAAGCCGCTCCGGTTGCCGCGTCCCTGCCCCGTCCCGGACGTGGTCTGGAGCGAGGAGCAGTGGCAGCGGATCCGGTACGGCCTGCGGTCGAAGGAGACGGAGCAGAAGTGGGAGTCCTGCACCGCCGACGGTGTGCTCCACCTGCACCGCAGCCGGACCGGCCACGCGCAGTGGGCGGTCCGGGTGGCAGCCGTGCCGGGAGGCGGCCGGCGCCCGGTGTCGGCCGTGGCGCAGACGCACCCCGGGTACGCCGAGGCTCCGCTCGGAGCGGACCGCCTCCGTGACGTCCTCGGCCTGGCCGCCACGGGCTACGCCTGCTGACCGCCGCACCGGCCGCCGCCCTCCGCCGCCCGCGGTGGGCGGCGGCCGGCGGGGCTCAGGCCGTGATCAGGTGCCCGGCGCCGCCGCCGTGTCTAAGGCACTCCTGGTTGATCGCCGGATCCGGGGCGCTCGGCGAGGTGGCGGCGGCGATCCGCAGCTCGATGATGTCCCGGACGGCCGGCCACTCGCTGTCCAGGATCGAGTAGAACGCGGTCGACCGGACCACCCCGTCCAGCCCGCGCGAGTGCGCCCGGCGGACGCCCTCCGAGGTCGCGCCGAGCCGCTCGATGGCGGTGCGCGAGCGCAGGTTGCGGGCGTCGGCGCGCAGCGAGATCCGCTGCACGCCCCACGCCTCGAAGGCGTGCCGGAGCATCAGCAGTTTGGCCTCGGTGTTGATGCCGGTGCCCTGGGCGCGCGGCGACAGCCAGGTGTTGCCGATCTCGGCGGCGTCCGGGACGGCGGTGGCCGGGTCGCCGAACGGCACGCCCGGCACCGGCGGCCAGACCAGCGGCCCCTGCCAGTAGTCGAGTTCCAGGAACCGGGTGGAGCCCACCACCCGGCCGTCGGCCTGGTTCACCGTGGCGAACGGCAGCGACTTGCCCGCGGCCTGGTCGGCCAGGGCGCGTGCGATGTACTCGCGGGCCGCTTCCAGGCCGTGCGGGACGGGCGTGAAGGCGTAGGTCGTACGGTCCTCGGCGCCGGCCTTGGCGATGGCCTCGGCGTGGTGCGCGGCGAGGGGCTCCAGCCGCACGGTGCGGCCGGTGAGGATGACAGGTACGGGCACGGAACCTTCGGTCCTTCATCGGTCGGAGGGCGCTGGCCCGTGCCGGGGTGCGGCGCGGGCGAGCGTTGACTGGTTCGCCCCGTCCCGGAGTGCGCCCACCGGTGCCCGCGCACGCCGGAGTCCGGTCGGGCGGGGCGGGGAGCGACGGCCCGGAGACGGGCAGCGCGGTGCCGGAACGGACACGGGTCCACGGACCGGTCCGGCGGGGATGAGCGAGGGGACAGTGTGCGTCCGCGATATGGCCGAGGAGGAAACGAGAGCGCGAAGGGAAGCAGGCGGCCAGGTGAAGGCAAGATGCGTCGTGGGTGGTTGGCCGAGCACCGGTCCGGGACGTGGTCGACGGCGTTACGGACGACGTGACGACGACGCGACGATGCGAGGCAGCGAGAGGACGATACCCGTAAGAAGTCGGTGCGTCACTTCGCGGCACACGAATGGCCCCCGCGACGGCGCCCGGACGGGTCGTCGAGGCCGTCCGCACCCCCCTGACCAGGCACTTCCTTGACGGGTGCGATCATGGTCCGGCCGGCCCGCCGGGCGCCCGCCGCGGGCGGCCCGGACAGAACGGGACCGGCCCGCCGGGAATTCCGGCGGCGCCCCGCACGCTGGACGAGAAGAACCGGGCCCGGGCCCGCGCGGGCCGACGCGCGGGGGAGCGGACGCGGTGAACCGCGACGAGGAAAGAAACGGGGTGTGGGTGAGCGGTGCGTGATCCCCAGGCGCTGTACGAGCTGGACCAGCAGGGCGTGGCCGCCGTGGCCGCGGCGAGGGCCGCGCTGGCGGACACCGGTGCCGGCCTGGTGCTGCTCCACCACTTCGAGGGCTTCATGGACGCCGGCGAGGCGGGCGGCCAGGTCGTCGCCCACCTGCTGGAGACGGGCGCCCCGCAGGTGGTGGCCCGCTTCGACCACGACCGCCTGGTGGACTACCGGGCCCGCCGCCCCGCGATGGTCTTCGACCGCGAGCACTGGTCGTCCTACGAGCCGCCGGAGATCCTGCTCCAGCTGGTCCACGACACCGCCGGCTCGCCGTTCCTGCTGCTCACCGGGCCCGAGCCGGACGTCGAGTGGGAGCGCTTCGCCGCCGCCGTCCGCGAGCTGGTCGAGCGCTTCGACGTCCGGCTGAGCCTCGACTTCCACGGCATCCCGATGGGCGTGCCGCACACCCGCCCGGTCGGCCTGACGCCGCACGGCAACCGGCTGGACCTCGCGGCCGGCTACCCGCAGTGGTTCGAGCAGGCCCAGGTGCCGGGCAGCGCCCAGGCCCTGCTGGAGTACCGGCTCGCCGAGGCCGGGCACGACGTGCTGGGCTTCGCCGTGCACGTGCCGCACTACGTGGCGCGCTCGGCGTACCCGGCGGCCGCGGTGCAGATCCTGGAGGCGGTGCAGTCCGCGACCGGGCTGGTGCTGCCCGGCACTCCGCTGCGCGAGCAGGTCGACGTGGTCTACGCCGACATCGAGGAGCAGCTGGCGCAGGGCGACGGCGACCTGCGGTCGGCGATCCGCGGCATGGAGGGCCAGTACGACGCGGTGGCCGGCGCCGAGGGCCGGGAGAGCCTGCTGGCCGAGCCGGTGGACCTGCCGTCGGCGGACGAGCTGGGCCGGCGCTTCGAGCAGTTCCTGGCCGAGCACGAGCGCGGGCCGGAGTAACGCGGCGGCGGCCGCGCTCCCCGAGGGGCGCGCGGCCGCCGGAAATCCACCGTCCGGACGGGAGCGATCCGGCGCGTCCGTCCGTTGGGTGTTGCGGTGCCCGGGGGACGGGCCGTCGTAGGAAGAACGCCATCGGCTCCTACCCGGGGGGATCCCGTGCCGCTGTCCGTACGCCCGACCGCCGCGCTCACCGGAGCGCTGAGCGCGGGCCTCGCCGCCGTGCTGGTCGCCGGCTGCTCCGGTTCCACCGGCTCCGGGACCGCCGCCGGCGGCGCCCCGGACGGCTCCGCGCCGCCGCGGGCCGCCGCGGTGAAGCCGACCCCGAAGCCCACCCCCACCGGGCCCTACGTGGCGCTCGGCGACTCCTACACCTCGGGCCTGAAGATCAGCCCGCAGGTGGGGGAGCCGAAGGGCTGCTCCCGGTCGGCGGTCAACTACCCGTCCCTGGTGGCCAAGGCGCTCGGCCTGTCCGGGGAGCGGTTCCGCGACGTCAGCTGCAGCGGGGCCCGCACCGTCGACCTCACCGGCGCCCAGAGCACCGACGGCGGCAGCAACCCGCCGCAGCTGGACGCGCTGACCACGGCCACCCGCCTGGTGACCGTCGGGATCGGCGGCAACGACGCCGGGTTCATGGAGGTCGTCGGCCAGTGCGCCAAGGAGAACCTGGTGGACGCGCTCAAGGGCCTGGTCGGCTCGGACCGCGCCGCCGCGCCGTGCCGCGACTCCTACGCCGCCGCGGACGGCGGCGACCAGGTGCAGCGCAAGGTGGACGCCGCGGGTGAGCGGCTCGGCCAGCAGCTGAAGGAGATCAAGCGCCGCTCCCCGCAGGCCCAGGTCTACGTGGTCGGCTACCCGGCGCTGCTGCCCGGCGACCCGGCGAGCTGCGCCCCGGTGCTGGGGTCCGCGGTGGCCGGCGGGGACCTGGGCTTCCTGGCGGAGAAGGAGCAGCAGCTCAACGCCATGCTCAAACGGCGGGCGGAGGCGGCCGGAGCGGTCTTCGTGGACCTCGCGGGGCCCTCGGCCGGCCACGACATGTGCGCCGGGGAGGGCGCCCGCTGGGTGGAGCCGCCGTTCCCGGCGCACGGCCTGGCGGCGATCCACCCGAACGCCAAGGGGCAGGAGGGCGCCGCCGAGGCCGTCCTCAAGGCGGTCCGCGGCTGACCGGAGCCGGTCACCCCGGCGCGGGGGCCAGGGTTCACGCCCCGGCCCGCGCGCCGTCGCGCGCGGCACACCCCCGGTGTCACCGCCGCGGCGTACCGTGAGGGGCATATGGACGACACCGCGCACCGCCTCACCGACGCCCCGACCCCGACCCCGTACGATCGCGCCGCCGAGGCCCGCTGGGTGCCCGAACCCGACAAGCGACCCGGCCGCACGGGGTTCCAGCGCGACCGCGCCCGCGTGCTCCACTCCGCCGCCCTGCGCCGGCTGGCCGGCACCACCCAGGTGGTCGCCCCGATGCGCAGCGACTTCCCGCGCACCCGGCTGACCCACTCGCTGGAGTGCGCCCAGGTCGGCCGCGAGCTGGGCGCCGCGCTCGGCTGCGACCCGGACCTCGTCGAGACCGCCTGCCTGGCCCACGACATCGGCCACCCGCCGTTCGGCCACACCGGCGAGGAGGCGCTCGACCAGGCCGCCGAGGCCTGCGGCGGCTTCGAGGGCAACGCGCAGTCGCTGCGCATCCTGACCCGCCTGGAGCCCAAGCGCTTCGCCCCGCAGGACGAGGCGCCCGCCCGGCTGGCCCCCTGGCCGGGCCGCAGCGTGGGCCTCAACCTGACCCGCGCCGCCCTGGACGCCGCCACCAAGTACCCGTGGACGCACGGCGCCCACCCGGCCGACCCGGCCTCGCCCAAGTACGGCGTCTACGCCGACGACCTGCCGGTCTTCCGCTGGCTGCGGGCAGGCTCCCCGCCCGGGCGCAGGTGCTTCGAGGCCACCGTCATGGACTGGTCCGACGACGTCGCCTACTCGACCCACGACGTCGAGGACGGCCTCCAGGCCGGCCACATCGAACCGGCCGCGCTGCGCGCCCCGGGCGAGCGCGCCGAGCTGTTCAAGGTCGCCGAGCGCTACGCCCGGGACGCCGAGCCCGAGGAGCTGGCCGCCGCCCTGGACCGGCTGCTCGCCCAGGAGTGGTGGCCCGAGTCCTACGACGGCACCGCCCGCGCCCGCTCCGGCCTCAAGGACCTCACCAGCCAGCTGATCGGCCGGTTCTGCCTGGCCGCCGAGCAGGCCACCCGGGCCCGCTACGGCCCCGGCCGGCTCACCCGCTACGCGGCCGAGCTGGTGGTGCCGCGCGAGGTCCGGCTGGAGTGCGCGGTGCTCAAGGCGGTCGCCGTCCGGTACGTGATGCAGCGCGACGAGCAGGCCCAGCTGCGGGCCCGCCAGCGGATCGTGATCGCCGAGCTGGCCGAGGTCCTCGGCCGGCGCGCCCCCGAGGCGCTGGACCCGGTCTTCGCCGCGATGTACCGCGAGGCGGAGGACGACCGGGCCGCCCTGCGCACGGTGATCGACCAGATCGCCACCCTCACCGACGCCTCCGCCCTGGCCCTGCACGCCCGGCTGACCGGCGCGGACCGGGGCTGACCGGGCCCGATCGCACCCGGCCCGGCCCCGGGCGGTCGTCCCGCCGTTCGGCCCGGCCGCCCCAGTAGACTTCCGGGGTGGCCGGGCGGATCAGGGACGAAGACGTACAGGCGGTGCGGAGCGCACTGCCGATCGACGCGGTGGTCGGCGACTACGTACAGCTGACCAACGGTGGCGGTGGCGAGTACAAGGGCGTCTGCCCCTTCCACGACGAGAAGTCCGCCTCCTTCTACGTCAACCCCGCCAAGGGCGTCTTCCACTGCTTCGGCTGCCAGGAGAACGGCGACACCATCGCCTTCCTGATGAAGATCGAGCACTTCACCTTCGCCGAGGCCGTCGAGCGGATGGCCGCCCAGGCCGGCATCACCCTGCGCTACGAGGAGGGCGGCTACAGCCCCCGCCACCAGCAGGGCGAGCGCACCCGGCTGGTCGAGGCGCACAAGGTGGCCGCCGCCTGGTACCAGGAGCAGCTCGCCTCGCCCGAGGCCGAGATCGGCCGCCGCTTCCTGGCCGAGCGCGGCTTCGACGAGGAGGCCGCGAAGACCTTCGGCGTCGGCTACGCCCCGGCCGGCTGGGAGCACCTGGTCCGCTACCTGCGCGGCAAGGGGTTCAGCGACAAGGAGATCCTGCTCGGCGGCCTGGCCTCGCAGGGCCAGCGCGGCGGTCTGATCGACCGCTTCCGGGGCCGGCTGGTCTGGCCGATCCGCGACATCGCCGGCGAGGTGGTCGGCTTCGGCGCCCGGCGGCTGCGCGAGGACGACAACGGGCCGAAGTACCTCAACACCCCCGAGACGCCGATCTACAAGAAGTCCCACGTGCTCTACGGCATCGACCTGGCGAAGAAGGAGATCGCCAAGTCGGGCCGGGCGGTGGTGGTCGAGGGCTACACCGATGTGATGGCCTGCCACCTGGCCGGGGTCACCACCGCGGTGGCCACCTGCGGCACCGCCTTCGCCGAGGACCACATCAAGATCATCCGCCGGCTGCTGATGGACACCTCCCAGTACCGCGGCGAGACCGTCTTCACCTTCGACGGCGACGCCGCCGGGCAGAAGGCCGCGCTGCGCGCCTTCGAGGACGACCAGAAGTTCGCCGCCAAGACCTCCATCGCGGTCAGCCCCGGCGGCATGGACCCGTGCGACCTGCGCCTGGCCATGGGCGACGAGGCGGTCCGCGAGCTGATCGACAACCCCGTCCCGCTCTTCGAGTTCGCGCTGAACTCGGTGGTCGCCAAGCACCGGGTGGACACCCCCGAGGGCCGCTCGGCGGCGCTGGAGGAGGCGGCGCCGATCGTCGCCAAGATCAAGGACCGCTCGATCCAGCACGAGTACGCCGTCCGGCTGGCCGGCATGCTCGGCATCCTGGACGAGCCGTTCGTGGTCCGCCGGGTCTCCCAGCTGGCCCGCTGGGACCGCGAGCGCCAGCAGAACCCGCGCGCCAACGGCCAGCAGCGCCGCCCCGGGCCTGCGCAGCCCGCCGGCCCGGCCCGGCCCGCCTTCGTGCTCAACCCGCGCGACCCGGCGCAGTTCGTCGAGCGCGAGCTGCTCAAGCTGGCCCTGCAGCACCCGGACCTGGTCGCGCCGGCCTTCGACAACTACGGCGAGGACGAGTTCCCGACCCCGCCGTACACCGCCGTGCGCCGTGCGATCGGCCAGGCCGGCGGCGCCGCGTACGGGGCCGCGCTGGCCGACTTCACCGCCGTGGTGCGCGAGGCCTGCCCGGACGATCGGGTGCGCTCGCTGGTCACCGAGCTGACCGTGGAGCCGGTGCGCTCGCGCCGGAAGGCGGACGCCGTCTACGCGGGCGAGTTCCTGGTCAAACTGCGGATGCTGGCCGTGGACCGGCGGGTCGACGAGGTCCGCGCCCACCTCCAGCGGCTCGGCAACCGGGCCGCCCCCGAGGAGCTGCACGCGGTGCAGACCGAGCTGTGGCAGCTCCAGCAGTACGGGCAGTCGCTGCGCAGCCGGGGCGCCGCCGCCCTGTAGGGCCGCGGTAGGCCCGGAGTAGGGCCGCGTTCAGAAAGTCCGCGCACGAGTCTCGGCCACGGAGTATGGCGTGCCCCACACTGGAGGGCGTCCCACCTCCGTTCAGCGCGGGTCCGCCAGAGTCGCGCCCGCCCCGAGGGGATGCCCGTGGACCGAGGCCTTGCCGCCACCGCCCAGCCCGCCACCGACCCGCTCGCCCCGCCCGCGCCCCAGGACGGCGCCCCGGCCGGGCACGCCCCGGCCGAGGACCACGGCCGGGCCGGGGCCCCGCCCCCGGACGGCGCCCGGGTGCCCGCCCAGGGCCTGCCGCCGGGCCACCCCGACGCCAGGGAGGCCGCCGACGCCGACGCCGGCAGGGACGAGGACGAGGAGGCCCCGGGGCCGCCCGGCGCCGAGCCCGGCGGCCCGGCGGCCGACCTGCTCCGCCAGTACCTGCGCGAGATCGGCCGGATCCGGCTGCTGACCGCCGCCGAGGAGGTCGAACTGGCCCGGGCGATCGAGGCCGGGCTGTTCGCCGAGGAGCGGCTGGACCGGCGGCCGCGGCCCGCCGACCGGCTGGCCCGCGAACTTGAGGCCCTGGTGGCGGTCGGCCGGCGTGCCAAGCGCCGACTGATCGAGGCCAACCTGCGCCTGGTGGTCTCCGTCGCCAAACGCTACGTCGGCCGCGGGCTGACCCTGCTCGACCTGGTCCAGGAGGGCAACCTCGGGCTGATCCGGGCGGTGGAGAAGTTCGACTACACCCGCGGCTACAAGTTCTCCACCTACGCGACCTGGTGGATCCGCCAGGCGATGAGCCGCGCGCTGGCCGACCAGGCCCGCACGATCCGGGTGCCGGTGCACGTGGTCGAGCTGATCAACCGGGTGGTGCGGGTGCAGCGCTCGCTGCTCCAGGAGCGCGGCACCGAGCCGGGCCCGGCCGACATCGCGGCCGTGCTGGAGCTCACCGAGGAGCGGGTGCGCGAGCTGCTCCGGCTGGCCCAGGAGCCGATCTCGCTGCACACGCCGGTCGGCGAGGAGGACGACGTCGCGCTCGGCGACCTCATCGAGGACGCCGACGCGGCCTCACCCGCCGAGTCGGCCGCCTTCCTGCTGCTGCGTCAGCACCTGGAGGCGGTGCTGGCCACCCTCGGCGAGCGCGAGCGGCAGGTGGTGCAGCTCCGCTACGGGCTGGACGACGGGCGGGCGCGCACCCTGGAGGAGATCGGGGTGCTCTTCGGGGTGACCCGGGAGCGGATCCGCCAGATCGAGTCCAAGACCCTGGTCAAGCTCCGCGACCACGCCTTCGCCGCCCAGCTCCGGGGCTACCTCGACTAGCCGGGCTGGCTCGCCGGGCTCGACGGGGCCGGGGCCGCGGGCTGGGCCGAATCGGTGGCGGACGGCGGCGGGGTGGCCGGGCCGGGCGGGATCGGGGTCGAGGCGACCGTCCGGGCCAGGTCGGAGGTCGAGGGCGAGCAGGCGGCGCCCTCCGGCTCCTTGCGCTGCCCGCAGACCTGGATGGTGACCGCCGGGTCCGCCGCGTTCACCATCCACGAGTAGTTGTCGTACCCCCAGTGGATCAGCGCGGTCTCCGACTCGCCGGCGCTGGTGGTGATGGTCGCCTGGTCGCCGGGCTGGCCCTCGGTGATCGCCGCCCAGGCCGCCTGGCACTTCTGGCTGTACCGGAGGTAGACGACGACCTTGCCGACGTTGGTGGTCAGCAGGGTGCGGGCGTCGCCGCCGCAGCCGGTCGCCTTGGGGTCCTTGTGGACGCAGCCGAGCGCCTGGCAGGCCGGGACCGGTGGGGCGGGGTTGGCGGGCACCGCGGGCGCGGTGGTGGCCGGGGAGGAGCCGCCCGCCGGGGTGGACGGCGCCACGGTGGCGGCGGTCGGCGTGGCGTTTTCCTCGTCGGAGGAGGAGAGGAGCCGCATGCCGAGCAGTGCCAGCAGCAGTGCCAGCACCGAGGCGCCGACCAGGGCCGCCGGGCGGCGGGTCCGGCGCGGGCCCTCCGGGGCGGCCTCGGCGTCCGTCCCGGCGTCGGTCTCCGGAGCCGGTGCCGCCCCGGGAGCCGGTTCGGCACCCTCCTCGCCGTCCGACCCGGTGCCGCTGTCCGCCACCGCCGCGGCCTCGTCGGCCGGCTCCGCCGTGCCGGGGGCCGTCCCCGCGGCCGCGTTCCGGCGCCAGAGCGACCGCAGCGCCGGACCGTCGCACTCCACGGCCCCGATCAGCGCGTCGAGCGCCTGCTCGGTGATGATCCGCTTGCCGTTCAGCCAGCGCTCCCAGGAGGCCCGGCTGTAGTGGGTCCGGGCGGCCAGCTCGGAGAGCGAGAGCCCGGTCGCGTCCTTGACGGCGCGCAGCTCCTCCGTCAGACGTCTGGCGGGGTCGGAGAGGTCGTCCGGCAGCTGCTTCCAGGCGGAACCCATGCGGTCTCTTCCAAACATGCGGGCGGGCGGGGCGGCGGGGCTGGAACGGGCGGCACCCCGCGGGGCACCGCTCCGGACCCGGGCGGGCGCCTTCGCGTCTCAAACCTCGGCGACCCGGCGTCCCAAAACCCAGGTCCTGGCGCTGAGACGGACGGAAGTGTCTCACAACACCGGGAGAGGCTCGAACATTCATATGGTCGTCGGGCATTGTTCTTCCCGCCGGAGCGGTTCACCGCCCGGTCCTTCGTCCGGGGACCGTTTCCCGACGGCCCGGCACCTGCCGTGCCCTGGCCCCCACCGGTACGAGGCAGCCTCCACGGGGGGAGGCTGCCCCGGGCCGCAGGGACGCACGGCGGGGGCGGGCGCACCGATGCGCCCGCCCCCGCCGTGATCACGCCCGTCGTCCGCCGCCCGTCGCTCGCGGCCGGGCGCCCGACGGCCCGTCAGCGGCGGAAGCCGGCGGTGGAAGTCAGTGGTGGAAGCCCGTCCGGGCCGGCACCCCGAGGTCCTGGAGCGGGGACGGCTGGCGGCGCAGCTCCGGCAGCAGCCGTCCGAGGTCGCCCAGCAGCAGGTCCGCGAGGTCGCGGGAGAAGCCGTTGCGGCAGACCACCCGCAGCACCGCGAGGTCCTCCCGGTTCGCCGGGAAGGTGTAGGCGGGCACCTGCCAGCCGCGCTCGCGCAGCCGCCGCGACACGTCGAAGACGTCGAACGGCACGTCGTCCGCCGTGGTGAGCGCGAACACCGGCAGCTCGTCGCCCCGGGTCAGCAGCCGGAAGCCGCCCAGCCCCTCGATCCCGTCGGCCAGGTACCCGGCCACCTCCCGGCAGGCGCCCTGGACGGCCTGGAAGCCGGCCCGGCCGAGCCGCAGGAAGACGTAGTACTGGGCGATCACCTCGGCGCCGGGCCGGGAGAAGTTCAGCGCGAAGGTCGGCATCTCGCCGCCCAGGTAGTTGACCCTGAACACCAGCTCCTCGGGCAGCGCCTCGGGGTCCCGCCACAGCGCCCAGCCGACGCCCGGGTAGACCAGCCCGTACTTGTGGCCGGAGGTGTTGATGGAGGCGACCCGGGGCAGCCGGAAGTCCCAGACCAGGTCCTCGTCCAGGAACGGCGCGATCATGCCGCCGGAGGCGCCGTCGACGTGCACCGGGACGTCCAGGCCGGTGCGCCGCTGGAGGTCGTCGAGGGCGGCGCAGATCTCCGCGACCGGCTCGTAGGAGCCGTCGAAGGTCGACCCGAGCACCCCGACCACGCCGATGGTGTTCTCGTCGCAGAGCTCCACGGCCTGTTCGGGGCCGAGGTGGAAGCGCTCGCCGTCCATCGGCGCGGTGCGGGCCTCGACCTCCCAGAAGGTGCAGAACTTCTCCCAGCAGACCTGCACGTTGACGCCCATCACCAGGTTGGGCCGGGCCCCGGCCTCGTAGCGGTGGGCGTTGCGGCGCATCCAGCGCCGTTTGAGGGCGAGGCCGGCCAGCATGCAGGCCTCGCTGGAGCCGGTGGTGGAGCAGCCGACGGCGGCGTCCGGGTCGGGGGCGTGCCACAGGTGGGCCAGGATGGCGACGCAGCGCCGCTCCAGTTCGGCGGTCTGCGGGTACTCGTCCTTGTCGATCATGTTCTTGTCGAGGCACTCGGTCATCAGCCGGGTGGCCTGCACCTCCATCGAGGTGCTGACGAAGGTCGCCAGGTTGAGCCGGGCGTTGCCGTCCAGCAGCAGCTCGTCGTGGATCAGCTGGTACGCCGTGTCGGCCGGGACCGGGCCGTCCGCGAGCCGGTGCAGCGGGGGTGCCAGCTCCATCGTCCCGAGCGGGTCGGCGGCGGTGCCGACGAACGGGCCGACGGTCAGCCGGCGGTCGTCGCCGGCCCCCTTGTGCAGTGCCATGGGATCCTGCCGCCCTTCCGTCCGGTGGCCGCGTCGCCTCCCACGCTGCCACCGGCCGCCGGGTGACGCATCTCCGCCGGTGCGCCCGCTCCGGGGGGCGTCACGGCCCGTCACGGGCCGTCCGGGGCCCGCCCGGGCCGTCTCAGCCGGCCGTCTCCGGGTGGATCTGCTCGCGGGCGGCCCGGTACTGCTGGCGGACCGCGGACCCGATCGGCAGGTCGTGCTCGGCGTCCGGGGCCGCCGTGACGGCCTCCGGCAGGTCCCAGCGCGGCGGCTCGGGCGTCCCGGCCAGCGCCCAGGCCGCCTGCCGGGCCGCACCGCGCGCCGCGTGCGCGCCGGGCGGCGGGACGACCACCGGGACGCCGAACAGCTGCGGCGCGACGTGCCGCACCGCCTCCAGCCGCCCGGCGGCGCCGAGCAGGAAGACCCGCTTCACCTCGACGCCGCGGGCGCGCAGCACGTCCAGGGCGTCCGCGCTGTTGCAGAGCATGCCCTCGACGGCGGCCCGGGCCAGGTGCTGAGGGGCCATCGACTCCGCCCGGAGCCCGGTCAGGGTGCCGGCCGCGTGCGGCAGCGCGGGCGTCCGCTCGCCGTCCAGGTAGGGGAGCAGCACCAGCCCGTACGCGCCGGGGGAGGACTGCAGGGCGAGGTCGCTGAGGCCCTCCAGGTCGCGGCCGAGCAGGGCGGCGGTGGAGCGCAGCACCTGGGCGGCGTTCAGGGTGGCGACCATCGGCAGGTGGCGGCCGGTGGCGTCGGCGAAGGAGGAGACCAGGCCGGTGGCGTCCACCACGGCCTGCTCGTGCACCGCGAAGATCGTCCCGGAGCTGCCGAGCGAGACCACCGCGTCGCCGGGCCCGAGGCCGAGGCCGAGCGCGGCGGCCATGTTGTCGCCGGTGCCGGCCGAGATGAGCAGCCCCTCGGGGGTGTGGCCGGCGGGTTCGGCCGGGCCGAGCACGTCCGGCAGCCTCAGCGGGTGGCCGAGTGCCAGCTCGACCAGGTCCTGCCGGTACTCGCCGGTGATCGGGGACCAGTAGCCGGTGCCGGAGGCGTCGCCCCGGTCGGTGGTGCGGCGCTTGGGGTGGCCGAGCAGCTGCCAGACCAGCCAGTCGTGCGGGAGCAGCACCTCGGCGATCCGGCGGGCGTTGGCCGGTTCGAACTCGGCGAGCCAGCGCAGCTTGGCGACGGTGTACGCCGGGCTGGGGACGGCGCCGATCGCGGCGGTCCAGGCCGCCGGGCCGCCCAGCTCGTCCAGCAGGGCCGCGGCGGCGCCGCTGGAGCGGGGGTCGTTCCACAGGAGCGCCGGCCGGACCTGCACGCCGCCGGCGTCCAGGCCGATCATGCCGTGCTGCTGGGCGCTGACGCCGATCGCCCGCACGCCCTCCAGCAGACCGCCGGCCGCCGCGTCGCCGAGCGAGTGCAGCCAGAGCTGCGGGTCGGCCTCGCCGGGCCGGGTGTCGGGGTCCTCGGGCGCGGGGTGGGGGGCCTTGCCGGAGCGCAGGACGGTGCCGGTGTCGGCGTCGCACGCGACGATCCTGGTGCGACCGGTCGAGCTGTCTATCCCCGCGACGATGGCCATAGTCGAGATCATGCCTCAGCGGGCTCCCGGACGCGGCCCGCCCGGGCAAGTGTTGCCCGTTCGGTACAGCGTCCGGGAGCCCCCGTCCGGCCGGCCGTCACCGCCCGGTCGCACCCGCCCGTCACGGACCGGCGTCAGAGCCTTGTCGCGGCCCGGGCGCGGGCGGCGGTCAGGGCCGGTAGGTGCCCCAGCTGTCGTCCTCGCTCCTGGCCCGGTTGAAGTACGGCACCCGGTCGGTGACGGAGTTCGGCAGCCGGTCGCCGACCTTGCCGGCGACGGCGCCGGCGGCCTTCCCGGCGACCGCGCCGGCCTGCTGCCGCGCCTTGTCGGCCGCGCCCTGCACCGTGGGGTTCTGGGCGACCTGCCGGGTCACCCTGGCGATCTGCTCGTACCGCTGGCGCCCCGCCCGCGTGCCCAGGACATAGCCCGTCGCGAGTCCGACACCGAACGACAGCTTCCACATGGTCGGATTCCACCCTCTCCTGGCGGCCATTGCCGCATTGCCCTACCCGTCTGCCGGGACGGTGAACCGTCGGCGACCCCAGCATCCACGGACGGCGCCCCGGGCGCGCGGGGAAGCGCGCCGGGCGGGGGCGCCCGGTGGCGGCCGGGGAAAGCGATTGGCGGACCACCCCCCCGAGTGCGCTAATGTATGTCCCGCAGCGAGCGCCGAGGAGCCCGGGAGACCGGGAGCCGGAGCGGGAAGCTCGATCCCCCATAGCTCAATTGGCAGAGCAGCCGACTGTTAATCGGCAGGTTATTGGTTCGAGTCCAATTGGGGGAGCTCGGGTGGCGGCCCTCGGGTCGACCGTCCGTCCGTGGTACGGCAGTTGTGTACCGCGATCCCGCATAGCTCAATTGGCAGAGCAGCCGGCTGTTAACCGGCAGGTTTTTGGTTCGAGTCCAAATGCGGGAGCTGCACCGGGTCCGCCCGGTGACTGCTCAGAGCGAAGGCCCCTCGGTAGACCGGGGGGCCTTCGTGTTGCCCCGGGCCGCCCCGCCGGCGTGATCCCCCTCACGCCGCGGCCTGCTGGAAGAGCTCGGTGACCCGCTCGTCGAAGGTGATGCTGTACGAGGTGCCCGGCGTCTCGCCGCCCTCCTGGTAGCCGCCGATCACCCCGATCACCCGGCCGTTCGTGGTGAGCCAGGGGCTGCCGCTGGTGCCGTCGGTGTAGCCGGCGCAGTCGAACCGTTCCTGGGTGGGGCTCTGCGAGGCGGTCACGCCCGAGCAGGTGATCGGCTCGTCGCCCTCGTTGGGGTAGCCGGTGACCGAGACCGCCAGGCCGAATCCCTGGTCGGTGCCGAGCGGGTTGCCGCCGACGGCGTCCTCGACCTGCCGTCCGTCCCGCGGGCCCACGGTGACGAACGCCACGTCGTACTCGGGGTCGGCGCCGGCGGACCAGCGCGGATCGACGGTGACCGACTTCACCGGCCAACTCCCGTAGGGCGAGGAGCCGTTGCGGTAGCCGGGGGTGAACACCAGGCCGTCCAGCAGCCCGATCCGGCGGTTCTGCACGCAGTGCGCGGCGGTGACCAGCAGATTGCGCCGGGGGCTCTGCACCACGCTGGCCGTGCACGCCCGGGGCCCCTGGGGGGTGCGCACCGCGAGCGTGCCGACCCGGTCCCAGGCGGGGTTCTGCGGGGCCACCGCGGCCGTCCGCCCGCCGTCCTGGCCGCCGCCGCAGGCGATCGCGGCGGCCAGCAGCAGGGCCGCCATCGCGGCCGTCCTGCCGGCGCGCGCGGAGGGGGCCGGGCGGGAGGGCATCCAGGGCTCCGTGTCGTCCTCGGGGCGGGCGCGCTCGTTCACGTGTTCCGCCGTTCGGGACCAAGATCTACCAGCCCGGCCCGTCCCGCGCCACCGCCGCCCGTTCCCGGGTGCGCACCCGTGTGCGCCCCCGGCGCGCACCACGGGTGATCGACCGGCTATGCTGCCCGGGACGGCCTTTCGGGGCCGTCTGCTGCTGCCGCGACCGGCCTGCCGTCGTGTGCCGCGAACCGGGGCGGTAGCTCAGCCGGTTAGAGCAGGGGACTCATAATCCCTTGGTCGTGGGTTCGAGTCCCACCCGCCCCACCCCGCGCAGTCGTCCGGACGACCGGACTTGACCAGGTGCGGTCAGTCTGCCCGCACTCTAGTGCCCGGCGGCACCGCGAACCGCGCCGACAGGCCGGGAATCACCCGAACAGGTCCGCCCCGCAGCCTCGTTGACCCCGCCGACGGCCTCTGCGCGGCCGTCTCCGGGTCCGTCTCCCGCTCCGGGTCCAATCTCCCGCTCCGGGTCCGTCTCCGGGTTCGGATCCGTGACCGCGCCCGGAGACGGCAGCGGACGCGGCCGGGTCGCTGCCCGGCCGCGTCCGCAGGCCCCGCTCAGTGCAGCGGGAAGGGCTCCACGACCATCCGGCCCGAGGCGTCCCGCCGGAGCAGGCCGAGCTCCAGGTCGGGGGCCTCCTTGCCCTTGCCGTGCATCAGCGCCCTGACCTCGGCGGCCAGTTCGGCGTTGTCGAGGTAGACCCGCAGCGGCTCGGGCGCGATGCTCGCGTAGTACACGATGTCCCCGGCGCCGTGCCGGCCCAGCCCCCACATCCAGGACCGCCAGGAGCGGCCCTGGTCGCTGTTGAGCACGCCGAGCCAGAGGTTGTCCTCGGAGGAGCCCCAGTCGGGCTTCAGCTCGTCCCACACCCGGTGCCCGCCGAGGGACACCGCCACCCGCTTGTCGCCGGCGGGCCGGGACTCGTGGATCGCGGTGACCCGCTCGGCGACGTCCCAGCGGGCCTGCCCGCCGCGGAGCATGTTCCGGCCGGGGCTGCCCTCCCACCCGGCGGCCCTGCTGACGTCCGGCTGGCTGTTGAACACCGTGCCGTACAGCAGGCAGCCGGTCGCGGTCAGCACGGCGACGGCCGGGCGCAGGCCGCGGCCGGCCCGGGAGCCGGCCGGCCGCCGCTCGCCGGCGAGGATCCGGCGGCCGAACAGCGGGAGCACCGCGGCGGCTGCGGTGACCATGCCGATCACCAGCAGCTGGTGGAGCACCTTCTCGTAGAAGTACGAGGTGTCGCCGGTCTTCTGCAGCTGGTACTGCCGGATCGCGAAGGAGAACAGCACGATCGCGCCGCAGGCCCCCAGCGCCGTGCGGCGGGCCCGGTCGGCGCGCGCGGACCGGGTCAGCAGCACCGCGAGGGCGCCGGCGACCAGCGGGAACAGCAGGTGCCGGCCGACCGGGGTGATGCCGCCGGGAACGGTCAGCACCTCGGCGGAGCCGGCCGTGGAGAGGTTCACGGCGATGGGGAAGAGCGCGAGTCCGCCGGCGACCGCGGCGGCCGCCAGCGCGGTCACCCGGTGGCGCTTCCAGCTGGGCCAGTGGCAGACGGCCCAGCTGAGCACGGTCGCTCCGGCGGCCGGCAGCAGCAGGTAGTGGCCGAAGGAGATGCCGGCGACCAGGGCGGCCATGACGACGAGCTGTTCGTGGATCCGGTCGAGCGGACGTATCGCCAGGGCGACCAGGACCGCCAGCAGCCCGAGCGCGAAGAGCTCGCTGATGAACCCGTTGAAGTACAGCTTGGGCAGCTCGGCGACGACCAGGAAGGCGCCGGCGGGCAGCACCAGGGCCAGGTTCCGCCAGCCGCGCAGCGCGGGCCCGGCGGCCCGGTGGACCGCCCAGAGCACCGCCACGGCCAGCGCCGCGGCGGTCACCGTGTAGAGCAGCACGAACAGCGGGAGCTGCATCTCGTGCGGGCGCCCGTTGCGCAGGAAGCTGGTGATGACCGCCAGGATCAGATGGCTGCCCTGCGGGTAGGTCTCCAGGTTGTCCTCGACCGTGGTGGCCGCCTCGGCCTGGTTCAGGGAGACGAGGCCGCCGAGCCGCAGGATGGTGTCGTAGAGCGCGCTGTGGCGGGCGAGGTCCTCGGCCGAGGTGATCAGCGCCAGGCGCTCGGCGGCGTTCCGGTGGAGCACCGGGTACATGATGAAGGAGACGGCCAGACCGGCCGTCAGCAGCAGCGGGTGGTCCCGGGTCGGGACCAGGGCGCGGACCCGGGCGGCCGGCGGGAGTCCCGGCCGGGCCGGGGCGGGCCCGGCGAGGGCGCGGACCACGACCAGCACCAGGGCGGTCGACTCGGCCAGCGTCAGCGGGTGGATGCCGTAGCGCCACTTGCCGACGATCAGGGCGAGCGCGCAGGTCCAGCCGACCAGCGTGACGCCGGAGATCATCAGCCGGTCGAAGGCGGTGGCCCGGGAGCGGACCAGGGTGGCGGCGGCGCCCCAGAGGAGCAGGAAGCCGAGCAGGTCCACGCCGGCCAGGTGGAACACCGGGGGGAGCCCCAGCACCACGGCCGCGAACCACGGCAGCCCGGTGCCGGGCCGTCTCCGGCCGAATCGGGACGGTCGCCCGCCGCCGGCGGGTCCGCCGGTCCGGCCCGGCGCCCCGGGCGAGGGCGGGGCCTCCGCCGACTCCGAGACGAGCGGTGGCGCGATTGACACGATTTCCCCCACATGATGAAGAACCCCGGGAGCTTCCAGGACGTTTCCGGGACCCCGGCGGCCGGTACGACGGTGATTCGCCTGCTGACGAGACGGTAGCCGACGGCGCGGACCTACGATCTGCCCGCCCTCTGGCGTGACGCTTCGTAGGGTCATAGGGTTGTTGCATTTTAGCAAAGCTTTACTGCCGGACAGGGTTGGCAGGGGGGTTCGTATCCTTTTCGGATGTTTGCCGACGCGCTGCTGCCGACCCCCGTCATCGACTGCGCCGACGAGGTCTTCGAGCGGTCCGGGGTGCGGCTGCGGCTGAAGCGGGACGACCTGGTGCATCCGCTGGTGCCGGGGAACAAGTGGCGCAAGCTGGCGCCCAACCTGGAGCTCGCGGTGCGCGAGGGGCACCGGCGGCTGGTCACCTTCGGCGGGGCGTACTCGACGCACCTGCGGGCGGTGGCGCTGGCGGCCGGGGCGCTGGGGTTGTCGAGCGTGGGCCTGGTGCGGGGTGAGGAGCTGGCGGGGGCGCCGCGGAACTGGTCGCTGCGGGCCGCCGAGGAGGCCGGGATGGAGCTGGTCTTCCTGTCCCGCGCCGAGTACCGGGAGGCGGCCGGACGGGCGGCCGGGGGCGGCGGCGGGGAGACGGAGGCGCGGCGGCGCTGGGGGCCGTGCCTGGTGCTGCCCGAGGGCGGGTCCAACGCGCTCGCGGCGCACGGCGCGCGGGCGGTCGCGGCGGAGCTGGAGGCCTCGGAGGGGCTCGGGGCGGGGGACGTGGTCTGCTGCCCGGTCGGCACCGGCGGCACCCTGGCCGGGATCGCGGCCGGACTGCCGCCGGGGGCGCGGGCGCTGGGCGTGGCGGTGCTGCGCGGCGGGGAGGGCTACCTGGAGGGCGAGGTGACGCGGCTGCACCGGGAGGCGTACGGGCGGGAGTTCGACGGCTGGCGGATCGACCACGGGCACCACGGCGGCGGGTACGGGCGGGTGCCGGCCGCGCTGGAGGAGTTCGCGGCCGGCTTCGAGCGGCGGCACGGCATCGCCCTGGAGCGGCGATACGTGGCCAAGACGCTGGCCGCCCTGTACGACCTCACGGCGGCCGGCGCCTTTCCGCCCGGCACCCGGCTGACCGCCGTCGTCACCGGGCTGCCCGACCCGGTGTGAGCCCGCCGGGCCGGGCGCCCGGCTCCATCAGCCGAAGGTGAGGTTGGCGCAGGGGTCGGTGTCGGCGTTGCGGCTGTTCTGGGCGATCGCGCTGGGGATGTCGGTGGGCAGCGGGCCGGTGGGGGCGGCGAACGGGGCGCCCGGGGCGCCGGCGGTGCCCGGGGTGGGGACGGCGGCGGCGGGGCGGTAGTCGCGGCCGAGGGTGACGACGACGCCCTCGGAACCCGGCTCCTCGACCGTCCGGGAGCCCGGGAAGAGCGCGGCGAGCCGTTCGGCGGCGGCCTTGAACAGCGGGTCGTAGGCGATCTCGGTGCTCAGCCGGCCGCCGGTGGTCTGGCCGAGCGAGACGTTCGGGAAGCCCTGGGCCCGGATCGCCGCGGCTCCGCGGCCGGCGAGTCCGTCGGTGCCGACGCCGTTGACCACGGTGACCGGGGCGGCGAGCTGCTCGGCGGCCAACGGCAGGTCGGCCGACGGGGTGGCGGACGACGGGGTGGCGGACGACGGGGCGGCGGCCGGGGAGGGCCCGGACGCGGCGGGGCCGGCGCTCGGGCTCGCGGGGTCGGCGAGCTCGCCGGTGGCCTGGCCGTCCAGGGTGCGGTCCTCGCGCAGCAGCCGCCACAGGGTGTCCACATCGGGGTGGACGAGGTCGATCCGGCCGGACTGCACGGTGGAGAACCGCCAGGGGGCGGTGACGAAGGTGATGTCGGAGAGCTTGATCTGCTGCATCGACTGGGCGAAGTCGACCAGCTTCATCGCGGTGCCCAGGCCCTCGTCGACGGTGAGCGAGCGGGTCGCGGCGTCGGCCAGCGGGAGCAGGGTCGGCAGCGAGAAGCCCTGGGACTGGATCTTGCGGATCATCGAGGAGAGGAAGGCCTGCTGGCGCTTCATCCGGCCGATGTCGGAGTTGTCGCCGAAGCCGTAGCGGGCGCGCAGGTAGTCGACGGCCGGCGGGCCGGATATCTTCTGCGGGCCCCGCTTGAGCTTGATGTTGTGCGAGTTGACGTCGTTGGGGACGCAGACGTCCACGCCGTTGATGGCCTCGGTCATCGCGGCGACGCCCTTGAAGTCGACCACGATGGTGTGGTCCATGCGCAGACCGGTGAGGGCCTCGACGGTGTTCTGGGTGCAGGCCGGGTTGCCCTGGGCGGACTCGCCGATGGTGAAGGCCTCGTTGAACATCTGGCCGGTCCGCGGCTTGGTCCAGTCGCCGCTGGGCAGCCGGCAGGACGGGATGGTCACCAGGGTGTCGCGGGGGATGGAGACGCCGACGGCGTGCTTGCGGTCCGCGTAGACGTGCAGCAGGATCGCGGTGTCCGAGTGGCCGACGCCCTCGTCGCCGCCGCCGAGTTCGGCGTTGCCGTCGTTGCGGGTGTCCGAGCCGAGCAGCAGGACGTTGACCGGTACCGAGGCGCCCGGCGCGGCCGGCACGGGCGCGGGCGGGCGTTCGGTGGCGACGCCGCCGGCGTCGAAGGTGGTGATGTTGGTGTCGAGCCGGTGGTAGAACCAGGCCCCGGCCCCGGCCACGGACAGCACCAGGACGGCGGCGAGTCCTATGACGGTCCGTATGACACGCCGACGGCGCGAGCTGGTGCTCATCCTTCCCGTCCCCCCGTCTTCCGTTCTCTTTCCCCACCCGTACCGCCTGGTCGCGGACGGGTGCCGGCTTTCGAACGTTAGACGTTTCGGGGGAGTGTTCGGTTACCTCCGATCGGCCGACAATCCGGCGGCCGGAGCTGTGATGCTCCTCACGCGCCGGGCCCGGCGGCGCCGGCGAGCATCCGCTTCAACAGGTCGCGCAGCTGGGTCCGCTCGTCCGGATCGAGCGCGGCCAGCGGCTCCCGGGCGAAGTTCAGCGACTCGCGGAGCTCCTCGGAGGCGGTGCTGCCGGTGTCGGTGGTGGCGACCAGCTTGACCCGGCGGTCCTGCCGGTCGGGCTGGCGGGTGACGAAACCGCGGGTCTCCAGCCGGTCGACGATGCCGGTGATGTTGGAGGGCTCGCAGCTGAGCGTCTGGGCGATCTGGCGCATCGGCAGGGGGCCGCGCCGCAGCAGGGCGAGGACCTTGGCCTGCGCTCCCGTGAGCGAGCGGGCGGCGGCGGCCTCCTCGTACTCGCGGTGGAAGAGCGCGACCAGGTTGGCCATGAGGTCGACGACCTCACGGGTGATCTCGTCGGCCGGCTGCGCGGTGTCCCGGATCGGCTGGGCGTTCATGGCACCAGTCTACCTGAACATTTGACAACGTGAACTTTTCATGCCCATTGTTACTTCACCGACTCAACCTTTCATGTGGGAGATCACCATGGCCGCCGAGCCCACCGTGCCGGGAGTGCCCGCCACCGCCCGTGAGTGGCACCTCGCCGCCCGCCCCGAGGGCTGGCCGGTCCCGGCCGACTTCGCCCTCGTGGAGGCGCCGGTCCGCGCCCCGGGCCCCGGAGAGGTCCTGGTCCGCAACATCCACCTGTCGGTCGACCCCTACATGCGCGGCCGGATGTCGGCGCGCAAGTCCTACGCGGAGCCGTACGAACTGGACCGGCCGATGCTGGGCGGGGCGGTCGGCCGGGTCGTGGCCTCGCGGGCGGAGGGCTTCGCCGAGGGCGACCACGTCCTGCACTACTTCGGCTGGCGCGAGTACGCGACCTTCGACGCCGCGACGGCCGTCAAGGTGGACCCGGACGCCGCGCCGCTCTCCGCCTATCTGGGCGTGCTGGGCATGCCGGGCCTGGCCGCGTACGCGGGGCTGACCCGGGTCGCGGGGATCAGGGCCGGCGACGTGGTCTTCGTGTCCGGCGCGGCGGGGGCCGTGGGCGGCGTCGTCGGCCAGCTCGCCAGGCTGAAGGGCGCGGCGCGGGTGATCGGCTCCGCCGGCTCGGACGAGAAGGCCGAGCTCCTCGTGAAGGAGTACGGATTCGACGCCGCGTTCAACTACAAGGACGGCCCGGTCGTCGAGCAGCTCCTGGCCGCGGCTCCCGACGGCGTCGACGTGTACTTCGACAACGTGGGCGGCGAGCACCTGGAAGCCGCGATCGAGGCGATGAACCTGCACGGCCGCATCGTGGTGTGCGGCATGATCTCGCAGTACAACGCCACCGAGCCCACCGCGGCCCCGCGCAACCTCGCGCAGATCATCGCCAAGCGCTTCCGGATGGAGGGGCTGCTCGTCGGCGACCACTACGACCTCCAGCCGAAGTTCGTCGAGGAGGTCTCGGCGTGGGTGCGCTCGGGCGAGCTCAAGTATCGCGAGACGGCGACCCGGGGCATCGACAGCGCGGTGGACGCCTTCCTCGACATGCTGCGCGGCGCCAACACCGGCAAGATGGTGGTGCGCCTGGACGGCTGACGCGGCGTCAGCGTTCCTCCGCCTCGCACCGGCCCGGCCGGTGCGAGGCGGTTCGCGCACCCGGCGGAGGGAATCCGGCCGCACTACCGCATTCCGGCCTGATCCGAAAGTGCGTCATCCGTGCTGCGGGGCGGCGCGGTACGGTGGTTCCGCCCGCCGATGGGGCCGTTCGGGGGAGAGATCCGACCGAGGGGTGGACCTCGTTGCGGTTTCGACTAGCATTGAGCGAAAGCCTGTCCGTTTTGCTCAATTTAGTGGCTTAATGTCGGCTAACGTGGGTAACTGTGGATCAACTACGGGCTCGAACACGAGGCAGCTGGGGAAGGCGACCCTCGTCCACAGCCTGGAGGTCCCGGTGACGACACGTGGAGTCCTGTACGTCCACTCCGCGCCCCGCGCGCTGTGCCCGCACGTCGAGTGGGCCGTCGCGGGGGTGCTCGGTGTGCGGGTGAGCCTGGACTGGATCCGCCAGCCGGCCGCGCCCGGGCACTGGCGTGCCGAGCTCTCCTGGCAGGGCGAGCCCGGTACGGCCTCGAAGCTCGCCTCCGCGCTGCGCGGCTGGCAGCTGATGCGCTACGAGGTCACCAGCGAGCCCTGCGCCGCGGCCGAGGGCGAGCGGTACAGCAGCACGCCCGGGCTCGGCATCTTCCACGCCGTCACCGGCATCCACGGGGACATCCTGATCCCCGAGGACCGGCTGCGGGCCGTGCTGCTGCGCGCCCGCAACGAGGGGGCGGACCTGGAGGCGGAGATCGCCATGCTGCTCGGCAAGCCCTGGGACGACGAGCTGGAGCCCTTCCGCTACGCCGGGGAGGGCGCGCCGGTGCGCTGGTTGCACCAGGTGGTCTGACCGGCCGGGGAGACGGCGGAGGGGGCCGGCGCTCGCGATGAGCGCCGGCCCCCTCCCCGTCGTCCGGGACCCGGGGTCAGCGGGTGCGGAAGGCCAGCACCACGTTGTGGCCGCCGAAGCCGAACGAGTTGTTCAGCGCGGCGATCCGGCCCTCGGGCAGCTTGCGGGCCTCGCCGCGGACGATGTCCGCGTCGACGTCGTCGTCCAGCTCGTCGACGTTGATGGTCGGCGGGGCGATCCGGTGGTACAGCGCCTGGACGGTGGCGACCGTCTCGATGCCGCCGGCGCCGCCCAGCAGGTGACCGGTCATCGACTTGGTGGCCGAGATGGCGATGTGGTCCAGCTCCTCGCCCAGCTCCTTGCGGAGCGCCTTCAGCTCGGCGGTGTCACCCTGCGGGGTCGAGGTGGCGTGCGCGTTGACGTGCACGATCTCGGCCTTGTCCAGCTGGTTGCGGTCGAACAGGTCGGCCAGCGCGCGGGCCACCCCGGCGCCGGTCGGCTCGGGCTGGGCGATGTGGTGGGCGTCGGAGGACAGGCCCTGGCCCACCGCCTCGCAGTAGATCCGGGCACCGCGGGCCTCGGCGTGCTCCACCGACTCCAGCACGACCACGCCGGCGCCCTCGCCGAGCACGAAGCCGTCGCGGCCCTTGTCGTACGGGCGGGAGGCGCGCTCGGGCTCGTCGTTGTTCTTGGACATCGCCATCATGTTGGCGAAGGCGGCGATCGGCAGCGGGTGGACCGCGGCCTCGGTGCCGCCCGCGATCACGACGTCGGCGCGGCCGCTGCGGATCATCTCGATCGCGTAGCCGATCGCCTCGGCGCCGGAGGCGCAGGCGGAGACGGGGGTGTGCACACCCGCGCGGGCGCCGACCTCCAGGCCGACGTTGGCCGCCGGGGAGTTGGGCATCAGCATCGGGACGGTGTGCGGGGAGACCTTGCGGGCGCCCTTCTCCTTCAGCACGTCGTACTGGTCGAGCAGGGTGGTCACGCCGCCGATGCCGGAGGCGATCACGGCGCCCAGGCGCTCCGGGGCGAGCTTGGACGACTCGTCGGTGGCCGGGGTCTCGTAGCCGGCGTCGGCCCAGGCCTCGCGGGCGGCGATCAGCGCGAACTGGGCCGAGCGGTCCAGCTTGCGGGCCAGCGGGCGGGGCAGGATCTCGCCCGGCTCGACGGCGGTGCGCGCGGCGATCCGCACGGGCAGCTCCGCGGCCCACTCCTCGGTCAGGGCAGCCACCCCGGAGCGCCCGGCGACCAGGTTCTCCCAGGTGGTGGCGGCGTCGCCGCCCAGCGGCGTGAAGGCGCCGATACCCGTGACGACCACGGTACGGTTCTCAACAGTCACTGGATCTTCTTCTCTCACGTTTGTGCGGGCGGTCGGCGACGGCCGAGGGTGAGCCCGGCCGGGCGCCCGGTGGGGCGTCCCGGCCGGCGGGTCGGCCGACTCGGAGGAGCCGGCCGATGTCAGGCGTCGAACGCGTGGAGCGCGTCGACCGCTCAGGCGTGGCTGAGGATGTAGTCCACGGCGTCGCCGACGGTCTTCAGGTTCTTGACCTCGTCGTCCGGGATCTTGACGTCGAAGCGCTCCTCGGCGGCCACGACGACCTCGACCATGGACAGCGAGTCGACGTCCAGGTCGTCGGTGAAGGACTTGTCGAGCTCGACGTCCTCGGTCGGGATGCCGGCGATCTCGTTGACGATCTCGGCGAGACCTTCCAGAACCTCGTCCTTGGTAGCCATACTGGCTGCTCCTCTTCGGTGGTGAATGCGGCCGCCCGGCGGACGGACGCAGGTTTGCGGGTGGATCGGGCGAAAACGCCTAGGGGAGCGTAACGACTGCCGCGGCGTACACGAGACCCGCCCCGAACCCGATGATCAGTGCGAGGTCGCCGCTGCGGGCCTCGCCGCTCTCCAGCATGCGTTCCATCGCCAGCGGGATGGACGCCGCCGAGGTGTTCCCGGTCTCCGTGATGTCGCGGGCGACGGGCACCGAGGCGGGCAGCTTGAGGGCCTTGATCATGGCGTCGGTGATCCGCATGTTGGCCTGGTGCGGAATGAACGCGCCGAGCTGGTCGGCGGTGATCCCGGCGGCGTCGAGCGCCTGCTGGGCCACCTTGGCCATCTCCCAGACCGCCCAGCGGAAGACCGTCTGGCCCTCCATCCGCAGCGCGGGCCACGTGATCCGCTCGCCGGCGCCGTTGACGGCGTCCTCCTTGGCGAACGCGGTGTCCCAGGCCTGGGTCTGCGAGATGACGTCCTTCTGCGAGCCGTCCGAGCCCCAGACGACCTTGCCGATGCCGGGGGTGTCGGACGGGCCGACGATCGCGGCGCCGGCGCCGTCGCCGAAGATGAACGCGGTCGAGCGGTCCGAGGTGTCGGTCAGGTCGCTCAGCCGCTCCACGCCGATCACCAGCACGTACTCGGCGTTGCCGCCGCGGACCAGGCCGTCGGCCAGGCCGAGGCCGTAGCCGAAGCCGGCGCAGGCGGCCGAGATGTCGAAGGCCGGGGCGGTGCCGCAGCCGAGCCGCTCGGCGATCTCGGTGGCGATGGCCGGGGTCTGCTTGAGGTGCGAGACGGTGGCGACGATGACGCCGCCGATCCGCGCCGGGTCGATCCCGGCCTGGGCGATCGCCTTGCCGGCGGCCTGCACCGACATCTCGGCGACCGACTCCTCGGGGCCGGCCCAGCGGCGCTCGGCGATCCCGCTGCGGGTGCGGATCCACTCGTCCGAGGAGTCGATCCAGGTCAGCACCTCGGCGTTCGGGATCACCCGGACCGGGCGGTAGCCGCCCACACCGTGGATGCGCGAGTACCGCGCACCGGTGACCGGGCGGATCTGGGGGGTGTTGCTCATGCCTGCTGCTCCTGCTCCTGACCGCCGTGCTCCGCGACGAGCGCGCGGGCCTTGTCCAGGTCGGCGGGGGTCTTGAGGGCAAGCGTCGCCACGCCCTTGAGGTTGCGCTTGACCAGTCCGGTGAGGGTGCCCGCCGGGGCGAGCTCGATGAGGGCGGTCGCGCCCAGCTCCCGCAGGGTCTCCATGCAGAGGTCCCAGCGGACCGGGTTGGAGACCTGCGACACCAGGCGGCTCAGCACCTCGGCGCCGGAGGCGACGACCGCGCCGTCCTGGTTGGAGACGTACGCCACCTTCGGGTCGGCGACCGGCAGGGTCGGGGCCAGCTTGGCCAGCCGCTCGACGCCCGGGGCCATGTGGGTCGTGTGGAACGCGCCCGCGACCTTCAGCGCGATCAGCCGGGCACCGGCCGGCGGGTCCTCGCGCAGCGCGTCCAGCTGCGGCAGGGTGCCGGCCGCGACGATCTGGCCGCCGCCGTTGTTGTTGGCCGCGGTCAGGCCGTGCTCGGCGAGCTTCGCCGCGACGGCCTCCGGGTCGCCGCCGAGCACGGCGACCATGCCGGTCTCGGTGGCGGCGGCGGCCTCGGCCATGGCGAGGCTGCGCTCGCGCACGAAGGTCAGCGCGTCACGGGCGCTCAGCACTCCGGCGCCGGCCGCGGCGGTGATCTCGCCGACGCTGTGGCCGGCGACCGCGCCGACCAGCGAGCGGGCGGCGTCCTCGTCCGGGAACAGCGCACGCGCGGTCACCAGGCCGGCCGCCACCAGCAGCGGCTGGGCGACGGCGGTGTCCTTGATCTCCTCGGCGTCCGCCTCCGTTCCGGCGCGCACGAGGTCGAGCCCGGCGACCTCCGACCAGCCCTGAAGGCGGTCGGCGACACCGTCGAGCTCCAGCCAAGGGCTGAGGAAACCGGGGGTCTGAGCACCCTGTCCAGGGGCGACGATTACGAGCACGGTTCAACCCTCTCTCGCCAGGCGCCCGGGGGCGGGTAGGCGACGGTAACGAAGAAAAGCATCCGGGATTGTAAGGTCCCTACAGAGCGGTCAGCTCGACTCCCCGGCGGCCGTGAGCCGCCCCAGCGCCAGTGCGATACGCAGGGTGAACGCCGAACGTACGTCGGAGGGAGCGTAGCCCGTGACGTCGGTCACACGTCGGAGCCGGTAGCGCACCGTGTTGGGGTGGACGAAGAGCATCCGGGCGGCTCCCTCCAGTGAAGAGGCCTGCTCCAGGTAGACACTCAAGGTCTCCAGGAGTGCCGAGCCCGCCTCGTCCAGCGGTGTGTAGATCTCCTCCACCAGCTGGCGCCGGGCCGCCTGGTCCCCGGCCAGCGCGCGCTCCGGCAGCAGGTCGTCGGCCAGCACCGGTCGCGGGGCGTCCGGCCAGGCCGCGCAGGCCCGCAGGCCGGCCGCGGCGGCGTGCGCCGAGCGGGTCGCCGAGAGCAGGTCCGGCACGGTCGGGCCGACCACCACCGGGCCCGGGGCGAACTGGCCGATCAGCGCCCGGGCCGCGTGCACCGGCTCCTTCTCGCCGCCCACCACGACCACCAGGCGCTTGCCCAGCACCCCGGTCAGCACGTGCAGCTTGGCGTACCGGGCGGCCCGGCGGATCGCCTCGACGACCAGCTCGCTGTCACCGTCGGGGGCCGAGCCCATCACCACCCGGACCTGGCTCGGCTGGCCCCAGCCGAGCGCGGCGGCCCGGGACAGCACGCCCTCGTCGGCGTCGCCGGAGAGCAGCGAGTTGACCACCAGGGCCTCCAGCCGGGCGTCCCAGGCGCCCCGGGCCTCGGCGGCCTGGGCGTACACCTGGGCGGTGGCGAAGGCGATCTCCCGGGCGTAGACCAGCACCGACTCGCGCATGTCGGCCTCGTCGCCGGGGGCAGCCACCTCCTCGATGGCCTCCTCCATCACCTCGATGGTGGTGCGGATCAGCTCGACGGTCTGGCGCAGGGTGATCGCCCGGGTCAGCTCGCGCGGCGCGGTGCCGAAGACGTCGGTGGAGATCGCCTGCGGGGCGTCCGGCTTGCGGTACCACTCGGTGAAGGCGGCGATACCCGCCTGGGCGACCAGGCCGATCCAGGAGCGGTGCTCCGGCGGCATCCGCCGGTACCAGCCGAGCTGGTCGTCCATCCGGGCGATCGCCGCCGAGGCGAGCTTGCCGGAGGACTTCTCCAGCCGCTTGAGGGTCGCGGCCCGGCGCTCGGCGCGCTCGGCGGCGAGCCGGCGCTCCTGCGCGGTCAGGCGCGGTGCCGCCCGTCCGGGCCGGTCTCTCCCGGCGCCCGGTGTCGGGCTCTTCCCGCTCTTGTCGGGATTGGCGGTCGGATCGCTCTTGGAGTTCGCGGCAGCGGCTGGCACAGGGACAAGACTGCCTCACCGGAGTGACTGCTCGTGCACAGCCCCCGGTGGACGGGCGGGGTGGTGACGGTCACACCCGTCACGGGTGCCACTACGGTGGGTCCGTGACCGATGCCGCCGCCCGCCCCCGCGCCGACCTGCGCCGCACCGCCGAGCGCTACCGCTCGACGCCCGCCGAGGGCGTCGAGACCAGGCACGCGTTCTCCTTCTCCGGGCACTACGACCCGAAGAACACGCACTTCGGCGCACTGCTCGCGTGCAACGAGGAACTGCTCGCCCCCGGCGCCGGGTTCGACGAGCACAAGCACCGGGACACCGAGATCCTCACCTGGGTGCTGGAGGGCGCGCTGGCCCACCGGGACTCGTTCGGGCACGGCGGGGTGGTGCGGCCCGGCATGGTCCAGCACCTGAGCGCCGGCTCCGGCGTCACCCACACCGAGCGCAACGTCGGCGGAGCCGAGGGGCCGGTGCGCTTCGTCCAGATGTGGCTCCAGCCCGACGTGTTCGACGCGCCCCCCGCGTACGGGCTGCGCGGGGTGGAACGCACCGCCGACGGGTTGACGCTGCTCGCCTCCGGGCTGCCGCGGGACGCCGGAACCGAGGCGCTGCGGCTGCGGCGCGGCGACGCCGCGCTGTGGCTGGTGACCGCCGGGCCGTGGCAGCCGCTGCCCGCCCTGCCGGCCGCCGCCTACCGCTACGCCCACCTGACGGCCGGCTCGCTCGGCTACCGGACGGTGCCCGGGCCGCAGGGCGGGGGGCGCTCGATGGTCCCCGGCGACAGCGTGCGGATCACCGGGGACGCCTTCGCGGCGCCGACGGCCGGCGAGGACGGCGCGGAGCTGCTCCTGTGGGAGATGCACTCGCCGGTCTCGTACGGCTGACGTCTCCTACAGCTCGGCGAGCACGGCGTCGCTCAGCACCGGCCAGGCCTCGGCGGCCCACGGGCCGAAGTCCCGGTCGGTGAGCGCGACGCAGGCCGCGCCGGCCTGCGGGTCGACCCAGAGGAAGGTGCCGGACTGGCCGAAGTGGCCGAAGGTGGCCGGGGAGTTGGCGGTGCCGGTCCAGTGCGGTGCCTTGCCGTCGCGGATCTCGAAGCCGAGGCCCCAGTCGTTCGGCCGGCGGTGGCCGAAGCCGGGCAGCACCCCGCTGGTGCCCGGGAAGGCGACCTCGCGGGTGGCGGCGTGCAGGGTGCCCGGGTCGAGCAGCTTGGGGGCCTGGAGCTCGGCGGCGAACCGGGTGAGGTCGGCGAGCGTGGACAGGCCGCCGGCCCCGGCGGGGGAGCGGTGCGCGGTGTTGACCAGGGTGGCGTGCATGCCGAGCGGCTGGAACACGGCCTCGGCGGCGTACCGGCCGAACTCGATGCCGGCGGCCCGCTCCAGGGTCTGCGCCAGCACGTCGAAGCCGGCGTTGGAGTAGAGCCGGCGGTTGCCGGGCGCGGCCATCACCTTGTGCTCGTCGAAGGCCAGGCCCGAGGTGTGGGCCAGCAGGTGCCGGACGGTCGAGCCCTCCGGACCGGCCGGGTCGTCCAGCTCGAAGACGCCCTCCTCGACCGCGACCAGTACGGCGTAGGAGGTGAGCAGCTTGGTCACCGACGCCAGCGGGAACAGGTGGTCCTGCGGCCCGTGGGCGCCCAGCACCGCGCCGTCCGCGCCCCGTACGACGGCGGCCGCCGCGTGCGGCACCGGCCAGGTCTCGATCTTCCGCAAGCTCTCCATGGGGCCCGACTCTAACCGGGGCGGCGGGCCCGGCGGGATGGCAGGCTTGGCCGGAGCGCACTTGCTTCGAGTGCGCTCCGAGGCGTTGGCGTCGTCGTCACGCCCATCACGGGGGGCCGGCCATGACCGTACTCGCATCCGTCGAGACCGATCTGCGCACCTGCGACGAGGTGTTCCGGGACCCGGTCGGCACGGCCGACGGGACGCCGCGGCACACCATCGGGGAGGTGTCGGCGGCCAGCGGGCTGACCGCGCACACCCTGCGCTGGTACGAGCGGATCGGCCTGCTCGACCCGGTGGACCGCTCGGCCTCGGGCCAGCGCCGGTACTGCGACGCGGACCTGCACCGGCTGGCCTTCCTGGGGCGGCTGCGGCTGACCGGGATGCCGGTGGCCGACATGCTGCGGTACGTGGAGCTGGCCCGGGCGGGCGAGCGGACCTCGGCGGACCGCCGCGACCTGCTGCTCGCCCACCGGGAGGCGGTGCGGCAGCAGATCGCGGACCTGCACGCGACGCTGGCCGTGCTCGACCACAAGATCGACGTGTACGACGGGCGGCTGGCGCGGTGCGCGTCGAGCCACTAGGAGCCGACGGCCGTCGGACCGGCCGTCAGGCCGCGCGGCCGAGGTGGGCGGCGAGGCGGGTGTACGGGTCGGCGTCGGCCGGGGCGGGCAGGGCCGGGCCGAACGGGACGCCGTCGCCGCGCGGTCCGGCCGGCAGCGCGACCAGGGCGATCGCCAGCGCCGCCTCGGCCAGCCGCTCGTCCAGCGGGAGGCCGGTGCCGAGCGCGTGGGCGATGTCCCAGGAGTGCGTGACGGTCTCCAGGACGTAGCCGCCCACCGCGTTGCGGCCGGGCACCTCGCCCCAGGGGGCGGAGGTCGGGCGGTCCAGCTTGGCGTCGTCCGCCCAGGCGGCGGTCACCCGGGCGCGGGCCCGGCCGAGGGCGGCCGGCCAGCCGTCGTCGGGCAGTTCGCCGGTCGCGGCCGCGACGTCCAGGCAGTACCCGCCCTCGCCGGTGTAGGCGAGCCGGTGGATGCCGCCGACCACGTGGCCGAGCAGGGCCCGCAGGTCGTACTCGGTGCACGGGGTGGGCCGCTCCAGGCTCTCCGGCCCGATCTCGGCGATCAGCTTCTCCAACTGGTCGAGGGCGAGCAGGTACAGCGGGCGCGGGTCCTGGGCGGTGTCCATGGGGTGCTCCAACTCCATTGGCGCGGAAGGTTTCCGGTCGGGAGGCAATCTCCCGGTAAAACCTGACAGGTGTCGTCATGATTTCTGGGATCCTCGTGCCATGAAGGCCGACCGCCTGCTCTCGATCCTGCTGCTGCTCCAGACCCGCGGCCGGGTGCCCGCCACCGAACTGGCCGAACGGCTGGAGGTGTCGGTCCGCACCATCTACCGCGACGTCGAGGCGCTCTCGGCGGCCGGCGTGCCCGTCTACACCGAACGCGGCCGGCACGGCGGCATCAGCCTGCTGCCCGGCTACCGCACCGACGTCAGCGGTCTGACCGCCGACGAGGCGCGCGCCCTGTTCGTGCTCTCCGCCCAGGGCGCGCACAGCGACCTCGGGCTGGACGGCGCGCTGGGCTCGGCGCTGCGCAAGGTGATGGCCGCGCTGCCCGCCCCGCACCGGCCCGGCGCCGAGCGGATCAGCGAGCGCGTGCTGGTCGACCCGGCGCGCTGGCTGCAGACCGGTGCGGCGCCGGGGCCGGACCTGGGCGAGCTGCAGTACGCGGTGTTCGCCGACCGGCGGCTGCGGCTGCGCTACCGGCACAGCGGCACGCCCGCGCCGGTGGAGTACACCGTGGATCCGTACGGCCTGGTGAGCAAGGCCTCGGTCTGGTACCTGGTGGCCGATCTGCACGGCGAGCCGCGGCTGTTCCGGGCCGACCGGGTGCTGTACGCGCAGACCTCGGACGAACCGGTGCGCCGCCGCCCGGGGCAGGGGCTGGGCGAGGTCTGGGCGGTGCTGCGCGAGCAGGTGGAGCGGCTGCCCCGGGAGTTGGCGGTGAAGGTGCGGGTGCGGCGCGGGCGGCTGGACATGTTCGTCCGGATCCACGGCACCCGGCTCGCCGCCCCGCCGCCGGAGGGCGGGGGCGGGGGCGGGGCGCCCGAGGACTGGGTCGAACTCTCGCTCGGCTTCCAGTCGTTGCCGGCCGTCCGGGCGCTGCTGGCGTTCGGCGCGGACGTCGAGGTGCTCTCCCCGCCGGCCGCGCGCCGGGAGATGGGCCGCGCCGCCGCCGAGGCCGTCCGGCTCTACCCGGAGGCGCGGTAGGGCGTGTCCGACCCGGCGCTTCAGGCCTCGGGGGCGGGGCGGAGCACGTCCTGGTAGGCGCCGAGGGCGACGGCCGCGAAGTTGTGCAGGCTGTCGGTGCCGGCGGCGAAATAGCCGTTGTGGCCGGAGGAGCGGGCCGAGGAGATCCGGTCGGAGCCGAAGTCCAGCGAGGTCGGATCGGCGCCGTGGCCGAGCCCGCCGACCTCCAGGTACGGCACGTTGCCGATCCAGTCGGTCTCGTTGCGGGTGGCCCAGACGTGCACGCCGTCGCCCAGCTCCGAGGTGCTCTCCACGCCCATGCCGGGGGAGCCGAACACCACGAGGTCGGTGACCCCGGTGGTGTCGGCCGGCGAGGCGGCCGCCCGGGGGATGTCGGGTGCGGCGGTGCCGCAGACCACCGAGCCGTAGGAGTGGCAGAACAGCGCGGGCGGCGCCTGCGGCCGGGTGGTCTCCTTGAGCCCGGCGAGCAGCCGGCGCAGCCGGGGGGCGCCGACGTCGGCGAGTCGGGAGGTCACCGCGTCGGGGCCGAGGCCGGAGGGGGTGACGTATCCGGTCCAGGCGACCACCGCGGTGCGGGTGCCCGGGGACTGCCGGTGCTCCTCCCGGTACAGCGCCCGGGCCATCCCGGCGGGTGAGCGCAGCGGCTCGACGGCCTGGTCGAAGTGGCCGAGGTCGGCGTCGGAGCCGGGGACGAGCACCGCGACCCGGTCGGCGCTGCCGAGGTCGCCCCAGACCTCGGTGAGCAGGCCGCGGCCGCGCGGGTCGAAGGCGAGGATCTGCCGGCCGTCCGCGAGCAGGCTCTGCACGTCGTTGGCCCGGGAGACGGCGAGCGCGCGCTGCTCCGGGGGGAGGGTCCGGTCGGCGGCGCGGGTCCGGGCGCGGTCGCGCTCGGCGGCCAGCGCGATCCGGTTGGCCCGGTAGCGCACGGCGAGCGGGGCGCCGTCGAAGTTGCCGACCACCAGCGGGTAGGCCTCGACCAGCCGGTTCAGTTCGGCGGGGGTGAGCTGCGCGAAGAACTCGGCGACGGCGGCCGGCGCGGTGGTGGCCGGGTCGGGCAGGTCGTGCCCGTAGGAGTGGTCCTCGACCCAGGCGGCGCTGCCGGCCGGTGGGGTGGAGATGGCCAACTGCTCGGTGGCGGCCGCGGCCTGGGCGGCCGCCGCGCCGGCGTCGGCGAGGACGGCGGCACCCGCGAAGGCACCGATCAGGACGTGCTTCCACCGCCGACGGCGCATCGCCTCAACTCCCTGAGAGTCCCGTCACCGATCCCGGACGGGAGCCCGGAGGGTGGTACGACTGCCAACTTCCGAGCGCAAGCCTAGGGGCCGGGAGGCGCGCTGGGTCCGGCTTAAACTGTGGGATGGATCACATGAACCGGGGGTGTCTCGGATGCGTCCTGGTCGTTCGCGCGGGAAGCGCTCCGCCCCCGCGGCCGGGCGGTCGCGGGGGCGGGGGCGCTGGGCGCGGGGGCCGGTTCAGAGCAGCGAGTTCCAGGCCGAGACCGGGCGCGAGCCGCTCACCAGGCGGTCCGGGTGGCCGCTGCCGTCGGCGACCGAGATCCGGCGGTAGGCGTCCCCGTGGAACACCCAGTACTCGCTCCTGCCGCCGGCCCGCTGCTGGTCGGGGACGGGCAGGAAGCAGTCCACCCGGTCCACGCCGCCGAGCGAGCCCCACTGGGAGAGCTCGCGGTCGCCGCGCTCCAGCGTGTCGGGGTGCCCGGTGCCGTCGGCCACCGAGATCAGCCGGTACCGCTGGCGGCCGCCGGTGGTGTGGAAGGCCCAGTACCAGCTCTTGCCGCCGGCCCGCTGCTGGTCGGGGACGGGCAGGAAGCAGTCCACCCGGTCCACGCCGCTGAGCGAGGCCCAGGGGCCGAGGTCGCGGTCGGTGCGCTCCAGCGTGCCGGTGTGCCGGCTGCCGCCGCTGATCGAGACCGCCCGGTACTGCTGGCGGCCGCCGGTGCTGTGGAAGACCCAGTACCAGCTCTTGCCGCCGGGGTCCTGCAGGTCGGCCATGGGCAGGACGCAGTCGATCCGGCCGATGCCCTGGAAGCAGGGGTGGGCGCTCAGCGGGGTGTCGCCCTTGACCACCTGGTCGGTGTGGGCGGGGCCGTCGGCCACCGCGATCTTGCGGTAGGTGTCGCCGTGGCAGGCCCAGAAGTGGCTCTGGCCGGCCCGCCGCCACTGGTCCGGGACGGGGACGATCTCGTCGCACGGGTACGCGGGGCCGCCCGGGGCGGTGGTCTGGCCGCCCTGGGTCTGGGTCTGGGTCTGGCCGCCGCCCTGCCCGCTCTGGCCGCTGCTCTGCCCACCGCCCTGTCCGCCCTGTCCGCCCTGGCCGGCCTGGCCGCCCGTGGTGGCCGCCGGGCCGACCAGCCGTCCGTCGGCGAGCCCCCGCAGGGTGCTGAGGGAGGGCATGAAGGCGTACACCGAGCCGGTGGTCTGCACGAACTGGGCGAAGCTCAGCGGGGTGTGCTTGACCGTGCCGTCCGGCTCGCGGCTCTCGAAGTCGACGTCGTCCGCCTGCTGGGTGACCGGGTCCTTGCCGGGCTCCGGGTGGCGGCCGGGCGGGAAGTCCGGCTGGTCCATCCAGTCGGCCTGGATGAACTCGAACTGCCGCGCGATGTCGGCCTGGTAGCAGACGAACAGCAGTCCGCGCGGGTCGTCGGGCCCGCCGGGGCCCTCCGAGGCCGGGTCGAACGGCGCGCCGTACGGGGTGCCGCGACGCATGATCCGGCGGCCGTCGAGCGCCCCGGCGTCCAGCGGAGGGCTGGCGGGGCCGGGTGCCTGGAGGCCGGCCCGCGGGCTGGTCTTGCGCAGGTGCGACCAGAGCGGGGTGACCAGGCCCTCCAGGTCGTCCCGGAAGTCGAAGTCGTTGTCCGAGGCGGCGCCGGGGCTGTTGGGGACGTCGTGGTCCTTGAAGTGGCAGACCGGGGCGCCGGAGCGCCAGCGGCCGACCATCCGGGCCGCCAGCCACTCGGCGGTGGCGGCGTCCGGGACGGCCTTGGCGAGCCGGAGCTCCTTCAGCTTGACCGCGACCTGCGACCACCAGCCGGGGACGTCCTGGGCGAGCCGGCGGACCACCTGGAAGGAGCCGCCGCGCGCCCAGTCGGGGAAGTCCCGGAAGCTGCCCGGGGCCGGCTCCTCGCCGCAGACGAACTCGCCGGCCGGGATGATCCGGGTGCCCGGGTGGCCCTCGACCTCCTCGGGCCGGGCGGCGTCGGGCCGGTCGAAGCCCCGGACGCCCGGCTCGCTGATGCCGTCCTTGAAGCCGAAGTGCTCCTTGCCGCGGCGGCTGCCGAGCAGGGTCTGCGCGTTCTGCTGGTAGACGATCAGCACCCGGAACTCGGCGGCGGCGATCCGCTGGGCCTCGACCGCCGTCCGGAGGTCGGCCTCGCTGTCCGCGGAGAGCTTCAGCACGGCGTGCACCGGCTGGCCCTTCCCGTTGCCGAACAGCCAGTTCGCCGGGGAGTTCTCGCCGGTGTCGCCGAGCGCTCCGGCCCGCTTGGCCGAGCCCTCCTTGAACGCCTCCAGCCCGGTGCCGCTCCGCGGCGGCTGCGGGAACGGTTCGGTGGTGGAGAGCATCCGCAGGCCCTCGTAGGTGAAGCTGACACCGAGCCAGGTCGCCTTGAGGGTCTTCGGGTCGTCGCCGCCGGAGGTCCTGCGGGCCTTGCTGAACGCCTCGTTGAAGGCGGCGACCTCGCGGGTGGTGGCGATCTGCGGGTTGAGCTGCCGGAGCCAGTCGCGGGCCCGGGCCGCGTCCTCGAACTTGAGGAACAGGACGCTGACGTTGTCCTTCCTGAAGCCGGCCAGGACGTCGCCTTGGATCTCCTCGCTGTCGCGGAGGGGCAGATCCGTTGCCATGGGGTGGGGGTTCCTTTCGGGAGCGGGGGTCAGGCGGTGAGCTGGATCCACTTGGCGACGGAGGGCACGCCCTGGTCGTTGAGCAGGAAGAGCATGTACCAGCCGGGCGGAGCGGCCTTGGCGTCCGGCGGGGCCTGGAACTCCAGCCGGTTGCCGGCCCGGCTGCTGAGCCGCAGGTCGAGGTGGCGCTGGCTGGTGTTGATCGAGTGGGTGGAGGTGGTGGGGGCGAGCAGTACCGCCTTGGAGACCAGCTCCGGGGTGGTGGTGGTGACCTGGAAGGTCTTGTCGTAGCCGACGGGCGCGGCCGGCGTCCGGTCGAGGACCGGGCGGTCGCCCTGGTGGAGGTAGGCCGGCTCGTAGATCTCGATGGTCCCGTTCATGGTGACCGGGCCGGTGGTGCCGGGGACGCCGGCCACCGTGCCGTCGATGTCCGGGTTGTTGGCGATCTGCTGGAGCTCGTCGCCGGTGACCATGACGCGCCCGTCGGGCAGCACCACGGCGTTGGAGTGGTAGCCGCGCGGCAGCCGCTGGACCGGCCCGAGCTGCCAGTTGCCCTGGTCGTCGCGGAGTTCGACCTGGCGGTACTTGAGGTCGGCGTTCGGGTTGTACGGGCCGTTGCCGTAGTCGCGGATGTCGTAGGCGCCGTTGACGGTCATCAGCCGGCCGTTGGGCAGCAGCAGGGTGTCGTCCTGGGTGCGGCCGAAGGCGCGGGACTTCTCGGCGGTCCAGCTGCCGTTGGAGAAGCGCAGGGTGCTGGGGTTGTCCCGGTCGCCGCCGAGGATCAGCGCGGAGTCCGGGCCGTTGGCTCCGCCGGGCAGCAGGACGGCCGAGCCGTAGTTGCGCTTGCGGCCGTCGGGGCGGGCGGTGAGGTCGCTGCGGGACTCCGCGACCGGGTCGAACCTCCACTGCTCGGCGGCCTGCCGGCCGAAGCCGTAGATGTTGCCGTCGTTGAGCGAGAACAGGTGCGGGTAGTCCAGGGTGAACGGGGCGTCGGCCTTGAACCGGTCGACGGGGACGTTCTTCGGGGTCTCGCTCTTGAGCGAGGGCACCGGGTAGTTCTTGGCGGGGAAGCGCTCGACCACCGGGGTGGGGGTGCCCCAGCCGAGTTCGGACTGGCCGGACATGATCAGCTGCCGGCCGTCCGCGCCGGTCACCACCGTCGGGTACCAGCGGCCGACGGACATGTCGGGGTTGTGGGTCCAGGTCTCGGTCCACGGGTCGAAGATCAGCGAGAGCTTGGCGCCGGTGCCGCCGTTGCCGCCGAGGTTGCCGCCGAAGACACCGAGCATGCCGTTGGGCAGGAAGGAGTGGCCGGCGCAGAAGAACGGTGCCGGGCGGGGCTGGTTCAGGCCGTCGGGCATGTCGACCACGGGCGGGGTGACCTGCTTGAACGCGTCCTTGCCGTAGCCCGCCGCGGGGTCCCAGAGGAACGCTCGGCCGGCGTTCTCCCGGCCGGTGGTCTGGGTGGGGGCGGGCTCCTTCTCCGGGTTGGTCTCGATCCGCTCGAAGGAGAACAGCAGCACCTTGCCGGTGGGCAGCAGCGCGACGTGGTCGCCGAAGTCGGGGGAGGGGAAGTACTGGTTGAACGCCCCGAAGGTGGCGGCCGCGAAGCCCTGGTTGTGGGTGGTCTGGGAGTCCGTCAGGGCGTTCAGCCGGTTGGTGCGGGTGGTCTGCGGGTAGTCGCCGACGCCGCGGACGGCCGCGCGCATCCGGGCGTGCTCCTCGGCGTGCTCCTGGCCGAGCGCGGCGACCTCGTCGTCGCGCACCTCGGCGAGCACCCGGGGGTCGGTGACCCGGGGGGCGACGGCGGTCCCGCCGTCGGGGGCGTCATGGCCTCCGGAGCCGTGGGCGGCGGCGGGGACGACGGCGGTCAGGGCGGTGCCGGCGGTCAGCGTGAAGACCACGGCGGTGGCGAGCACGGTGGCGAGGCGCCGGCCGGGCCGTGGCGGGGGCAGGGACATGGAACTCCTCGAACAGAACAGGGGGCCGTCCGGCTCGGAACTCCGGGCGGGGAAGGGGGGAAGGCCGACGGGCCGCAGCCGGTCGCCGACAGCCACAGGCCATCACGGTGGGTCGTGGTTCGCATGCGGAGTCACTGCGTTCGGCGGGGGCGGGCGCCGCAAGCGGGTGAGCGGGCGCGCGGGGAGGCGGGAGCGGGGGGGGGGCCCCCCCCGCCCCCCCCCCGCCCCCCCCCCCCGCCCC